>NZ_JBSFTP010000055.1:0-51908 GCF_053591315.1 Streptomyces sp. NPDC003042 | reverse complement strand
GATGGGCGTGGGCCGTGCGTTCGACGGCCCGGGCCAGGCTGTGAAGCAAATGCCACCGGTCGGCGACCTGGATCGCGTCGGGGGCGGCCCGTTTGCCCCGACCGCGGCGGCCGCACCGCCACGCAGTACGACTCGTCGGCTGATCTGCACAGTCGTTCCCTTCTACCGCCATCTCTTGGCCCCATGCCCATCCTCGGGCGGGCTCACTATGAACCGGCCGAGGACGGGAGCTGACCACGACACCCTCGGGTGATCACGGTTCACGCGAACGCGCACGGCGGGTCGGCATCTGCCGGTCCGAGCCTGCCGGAAGGGGGATGCAGGCTGGGCCTGAGTCCGGCTCAGGACCCGTCAGTCTGCCTGGTCGGCCCAGGCGCTCTCCAAAACGCTGTGGATTCAGCGTGTGAGCGCTCCTGTCGCAGGCGACGACCAGCGTGCCCTGTCTGACGGCGAATCTCGTCGACCGCTTGGCAGGACTCTCTCGGAACCCGTGCTGGCATGTGCGCCGGGATGGTGTCCAGCCCGGCCCGGGATCGCGGCGGGGATTCACGCCGTTCGCCATCTGCCCGAGTGGGGAGCGAACGCGCTGATCACGACGGTGAACCCGAAGGCGTACGAGGGCGGGGGCGCGCTCGTCCTCGACCTCAACCGCTGACCATCATGGTCAGTAGGCAGCGCGGGGCGCTCGTGCCGAGCGCCCCGCGCTGCTTCCTCCGTCCCTCGCTCCCCTCTCAAGTCGTCGGGTTCCTGCCTTCGCTCTCCTCCGATGGCAGCTGACCGGGTTCTCAGCCGAGGGTCTGGCCGCCGTCGACGGGCAGGATGGCGCCCGGACATGGCGGGGTTGTCCATGAGGAAGAGGGCTGCGGCGGCGACCTCGTCGGCGGTGTTGAAGCACCGCCGCCGTAGGCGAGGAGGAAGATCCATCCGACGTGAGGGACGCTCAGGAGAACGCCATCGCTCCCGGAGGGACCCGCACCAACGTCCTCGCCAACTCCATGACGCCCGATCAGCTCACCCCATCAACCCCACACCCTGGCGCCCCACCGGCGGCACCGACGGGCCGGCAACGGCCTGCGCTTCACCCGCCGCGCTCGACGGTGAGGTACGGAGACCGAAACGGCCGCCCCCTTGAGCGTAGCCAGAGCCCTGCGGCAGGCGCGGTCTCGCCAGTGCGGCGAGACCGCCACCACGGCGAGCCGGGTCAGGTCACCACGTGACGTGGACGTAGCCGTTGCCGGCGGCACTGCCTGGTTGGGCCGTCACGCCGTCCATGCCCGGGGAGCCGCCCTCGTACTGGACGGAGTTGCCCATGCCGCCCCCGCCGCCGGGGGCACCGTCGCCGCCCGCGCCGCCCTGGCCGACACCCGCCGGCCGTGGGATGTCCCCGGGGGCGGGGGCTCCGCCCGCGCCGCCCTTGGCCGTGCCGGTGGCGCCCGCCCCGCCGGCACCGCCGAATCCCATCCCGTCGTTGCCCTTCACACCGTCGTTGCCCTTCTCGCCGCCCTTGCCGGGAGAACCGAGCGTGCCGGTGTAGATCTCTTTGTCCTTGTTCACGGTGCAGTACCCGAACATGTTCTTCGTGTCACCGCTGTCGGCGGAGCCGCCCTTTCCGCCCGCGCCGCCCTTGCCGGCGGCGCCGCCTTCGCCGTTGGCGCCGCTGCGGTAGCCGCCGATCCCGCCTCCGCCGCCAAGGCCCTGCGACCCGCCGGTGCCGGCGCCGGGGCCCTCGGCGCCCGCCCAGGAGATGTAGCCGTCCATGTGGACGCGCAACCAGCTGACGCTTCTCTTGCCGGTGCCGCCGTCAGTGCCGTTCCCGCCCCACTTTCCGTCACCGGAGGATGTGAGGTTGTTGCTCTTCGGGCCTCCCTCGCCTCCCTTGCCGAGGGTTCCTTTGCCGCCGCCGTACGTGGAGTCGGGGCCGAGGGCCACGTCCACGGTCGCCCCGGGCTTCACGGTCAGCTGGCACTTGACGAACACGCCGCCCCCGCCGCCTCCGCCGCCGCCTCCCGCACCGCCTCCGCCGCCGCCACCTCCCACCGAGGCGGAGCTGGTGGCCGGCCCTCCGCCGCCGCCTCCACCGCCCGCGCCGCCGCCGCCTCCACCGCCACGACCGCCGGGAGACCACATCCGTACCGTGATCCGGGTGACGCCCTGGGGGATCTTCCACGTCGAGTCGTGGTAGCCCGGCTTCGTCCATTCCACGACGTTGGCCGCGGCGGCGGCCGGTACCGCCTGGGCGCGCGGAGCGCCCTGGCCGGTCAAGGCGGTTCCCGTCGCGCACACCACGGCCAGGGAGACCACCAACCGTCTGCCCGTGTACCGGTGGTCGCCCGCGTGCTGCTTCGCCTGGTTCAATGCCCGCTCCTGTCTCACAGCGCCTCGAGCTCCCACTGGGCGGTGTCCTGGCCGTCGGATTCCTTCAGCCCCGTGCGGGGCGGGTACGCGCGCATCAGGCTGATGCCCAGGTGGAGGTCGGCGTCGGGGACGGCGATGGTGAACCGGCGGGCGTCGGGTCCCGGGCTCAGCGCCCAGCGCACCGGCTCGGGGAAGCCGCCCGTCAGGACGTCCACGTCCGGGTCCTCGTCGTAGCCGAGGAAGCTGCCGCCGGCGAGGTTCCGCAGGGTGCAGGTGGCGGTTCCGGCGACGGTTTCGAGCACCTTCAGTTCCCAGTGCTGGTCCGGGTTGTCCGCGGGGGCGAACACCACCGCCGGGGTACCGGCCGTCCCGTCGCCGTTCTGGAGGGTCAGGTACTGCTTGTCGGAGCGCCTGATGGCGTAGTGGCCCGCGGTCACCGGTGCCGCCGTTCCTGCGGCGGCACCGGTCTTGGTCTTGGCCGCGTCCTTGGCGGCCTCCGCCTCGAGCTTGCGTTCCAGTTCCTTCGTGTCGAGGCCGGACGCCCCCGGGAACTGCTGCTTGGCTTTGGCGACGGCCTGCTTGGGGGTGAGCCCCTGCAGCCTCATGAGCTTCAACGCGGCGTCGAAGACCAGCTTGGGCAGGTCAAAGATCACTGGCGCTCCTTGTGCGGTGCGGATATTGGCATATGCCTGACGGAGACATGACTGCCCGCGCCGTCACCGCACCGAAGCCCCCCGCTGGCCTCGTCACCCGAAAGAGGCTCAGCTGACCAGCCGCTTTGTTGGACGGGCCGAGGACCTGCCACGCTCGGCCTGATGGTCGGGGACATGATGACCGAGCGGCAGGCCCGACCACCCCAAGCCGCTATCGAGTCCGCTGTCCGAGCAGTGCGAGCAGTGGCAGAAGGTCAGAGATCCGCGCGGCCGGCCCAGACATCGTTCACCGGCTCCTGGCGCGGGCGAAGGCAGGGGTCACGGAGCTGCGTGCGCCGAACGCGGCTGGGCGCCGCCCTCGACCCGGCAGCCGCCGACACCGTCGCCGTGGTGTACATGATGCGCGGCGCCTTCCCTCACCAGCACCTGCTGGCCGAAGCCCGGCGCCCCCTCACCCACGCCCGCCCCATCGGCCCGGTTTCACCGCCGACCTCCCAGTTCTGTACCCGCGCGACTCCGAAGACCGGACCGTGCCGCGCCCGCTGACCCGCGCCCGCTCGGCGTCCCTCTACGAGCGGGCACGGCTCGCCGCCGACGCCCTGGCCTCCCAGGTCCGAGCGGAGCGCCGAACGCGACGGCTCGGCTCCTGCCCGGCGCACCCTGCCTGACACCGTCGGCGGGGCTTATCCGTGCCCGGTCCCGGTGTCCTGGCGGACGGCCCGGTCCTGCGTTCGTCGGCATCAGACTCATCGATCCTGTCGTCCCCACCCTCCCCGGCCTCGGCTGACCGGGCGGGTGCTGGGGGTGGTCACGGCGTCACCCGGTAGTCCAGGACGACGCGCATCGGCATGTCGTTGATCCACCGACCCGTGTCACCGCCACCGCCCCAGTACCAGGTGGGCACCTGAGTGACGAAGGTCGTGTGGCCGTCCTCCCGGACGAGCTGCTCATCCACGTCGAGGCCGAAGTTGAACAGCGCGGTGCTGCCCAGACGGCCCTCCAGCGCGGCGTGCGCCGTGCCGTCCTTGACCTCGGCCGGCCAGGCCCAGCCACCGTCCAGGGGATAGTGCGTGGCGCGGTCGCCACCCGCGGTTCCCTCGATCTCGTAGTCGTCCTTGAGGCGCAGCGCCATCGGCCCGATGGGCGCGTTCATCGTCACCCGCAGGCGGGTGGGGGTGAGGTGCACGGTACCGGGAGGCCCGGACTTCACCCGGGTGACGGTGCTGTACTTCGCCGTCTCGCCCATCCTCGCGATCTCACCGGTGTCCAGAGTGCGCAGGACGTACGTCATGGGCACGAGGTCGTCGAGGGCGGGGCTGTCGTCGAAGTACTTGTTGAGGGTCCCCTCCTGGATCATCTTCTCGATGCCGGGGCCGGAGCCACCGCGCGCGAGGATCATCAGCCTGGACTCGTTGAGAACCTTCTTGTACTCGGCCTTGACGCTGCCGCTCACGCTCCCCATCCCCTGGTAGGAGGCGCGAATCGCGGCCTTGGCCGTCAGCGAGTCCGCCTTCGTGGTCATCGCGAAGATGAGCGACCGGCCGTAGGTGACGGAGGCCACGTACAGCGGCGGGCTGCCGTGTCCGTCGAAGCCCATGTAGCTCGCCGAGACGTCGACCTCCAGGAGCGCCGACTGGATCGTAGACGCGTCGGTCATCTGGAAGTACGTGGCGGCCGCGGCGCCCTTCTGGCCGGACACCATCTTCGCGATGGCTTTCCGCACCGCGGAGGCGGACGGGTCGTCGATGGTGGCCGAGGGGTCGGGGAGGTGGGTGTCGGTACAGCTGATTTTGATCGGCGTCCGGTCCTCGACTCCGACCTCCAGCAACGCTCCCGAGGCCGCGGGTCCGCCCTGGACCAGCGCCCCCGGCCACAGCACGTCTCGTCCTGGCTCACCGTCTTTCGGCCGAGCACGAAGGAGCACTTTTACCGGAAGCCCCGGCCTACACGTACAAGGCGCGCTGGCAAGAGGAGCCGGCCGGCTGGGAAGGGATAACGCTCCCGCCGCAGTGAGGTTTTGGGATCTGTACATCACGGTGTCGGCGTGTGCCTCCGCGACTTCCGGAACGGACGCCTCCCGGCCCTCCAGCACCTTGCGTACAGCTGCCAGGTCGAGCCCGCAGGGCCAGGATCGACGAACCCGTCAACGGATGGTTCCCGTAGGCGCAGGTCCTGGATCAGGCCGTAACGGAACAGGCCCACCTGCCGGGCCCGCTCCGCCCGGCGACGGTCCTCGTCCTCACTCGGTGACATAGGCAACCCACCTCGTGTCTCGAACAGAGCCCGCCGCTCAGTCGGCGGACACGATCAAGACTTCCGGCACCTCCCGATCCCGCCCAGGGGCGGCCCGTGTTGATCAAATAGCTGTAGAAGGCGAGGTCAGAACCCTGCCGCCTATCGCTCGTCCGGCGAACTCCCACCGCGACACCGTGAGCATCTGCGGCCACCTGGCCGAGGCCGCCCGATGGGCGGCCGCGACCGCCGAGACCGCGTCGCCGAACATCGAAGACGTCGCATCCGGCATCACCGGGTCATCGGCCAGCGCGACCAGGACGACGGTGAAGTGACGGCGGACCTCCTCCGCCCGCCCGGCGAACGCCCGCAACCAGCCACGAACCGTGCCCTCCGCCAGACCAAGGACAGCCGCGACCCGGCGGTGCCCCATGCCCAGCGCGGCTATCTCCAGTCCGGCCCCAATCACCTCGGCCGCGTCCACCCGCCGCGGCCAGGACACCTCCGCCAGCAGCACGTGCGTGATCCCGCAGCCCGAACAACGCGTACGGCGCGGCCGCAGAAACAACCGGGCCCCGAGATCTCCCCGGATCACCCGGTGCCGACCATGCCCCCACGGTGCCAGCACCGCCTCGCGTGACGGACACGTCAGCCGGCCGTCCCGCAGCTGCCGTTCCACCAGCAGCACGTCCGAGTGCACGATCAGCACCGACACCTCCGCCTGACCTGCAGCAATCAGCCGGAACCTCTCCAGACGTGCCAGCATTCATGTTCGGATCACCCGGTCAGCGGCATCACCCGAGGACGCCCCCACCCCACCACCCTGCCCTCACCAGGCAGCAGCGATGATGCCTGCGTGGCGACAAACCTTGAGCTCTTCGCGGACTACTTCCAGATCTACGTCGAGGACGACGACTCAGAGGCAACCGAGAGCGGCATCGGCGATGTGTGGACCGAGCAGGCCGTCCTGGACGGGCTCGGCGTCGCCGAACACGCCCTGGCCATCGGCACGGCTGTCAACGTAACCGTCGACGTCACCATCGACCTCCTCACGGGCCAGCCGGATGATGACAGCGACGATTTCGACCACGTCGTCGAGGCCAGCCTCAACTTGGCCTCGGGGCGACTCGTCGTGCTGGGCTGCACCGACTACGTCCCCGACGCAGCACGCTTCGACATGCCGGCCGGGTGGACCCGCATCCGGGCGTCTCGGCGGAACCTCGAAGCCGCGGCCTTCCCCGATCCCGACTGCGAGGACGAGCCCGAAGACATGGAGGAGATCCGGATCCAGGCATGGCCGGCACCGTACTCTCAGCCCGACATCATCAAGCGATGGACACCGCCGGACGCATAGATCGCGAGTTACCCTTCGTGTTCACGCTGTCGTCGCACACCAAGCACTTCTCACGCACCCAGGCCCTGCCCGGCACATCTCCATCGTGAGCGTCGTCAAGCCACTGGTTCCTGCTCATGCTGAGAGTCGTCCAACAGCACCCCGAGATCACGGAAGCGGTCGACCGGACCAAGGAACTCATCGCGACTGGCCTGGTCGAATCCCCGCGCTGACTTCGTGGGCCGGTCCTCCGCCGCGTGTGTCGCCGCCGGTTGCGCCGGTCGGCACCCGACGGCGACACGACGCCGTGCCGCCTCGGCCGTCTCAGCTGGACGACCTCGAGTTCGTCTGGGGGCCGCCCACCCGCCTCAGCCGGTGAAGCGTCGACGTGCCACACGGAGTCTTCCGCGCGGCCCGCTGCTCAGGAGAAGTCCGCGGCGGTGATGCCGTCGGGGTGTCCGGGCGGCCACTCCACCAACTCGATCCGGTAGCCATCCGGGTCGGTGAGCCACGACGTCTTCGGGCCGCGAGGGCCGCCCGGGTACTGGACAGGTCCCGGCTCCAGGCCGGCGCCGGTCAGCCGCTCCAGGGTGGCGGCCAGTGTGTCCACCTGGATCGCGAGGTGGTCGAAACCACTGCCCACGTCGACGCGTCCGCCGACGGGACGGTGGACCAGTTCGAGCGAGGCCGCCGTTTCGCCGGGGAACTTGAGGATCACGAGACGACTCCCGTCACCGCCCTCGACCCTGCCCAGCTCGACGTAGCCCAAGCCGGTGTAGAAATCGAGCGAGCGGTCCAGGTCGGTGACGCGGTAGGCGACGAAGAGCGTCTTCATGCGGTCTCCTCGGGCCGACGGACACGGTAGCGAAGGTGCGTGACGTCTCGGTCCTCGAGCCGTCGCACAAGGTCGAGTTCGATGTGATCACCACCGAGGTGGTCGAACAGCCGCCGGCCGTCCCCGAGGAGGACCTGAACCAGGTGGATCTCCATCTCGTCCACTTGCCCGGCTCGCAGGAGCGCTTGGGCCGCGCCCGCCCCATGGACCATGACCGGCCGGTCCCCGGCGGCCGCGCGAGCCTGACGGGCGCAGTCCTCGACGTCGGTGACGAATCGCGCGTGGCCGGGTGGCACGTCCCCGTCGTCCACATGGTGGGTGAGGACGAAGATCGGCACACCGTCGTGATGGTCGCCCTGCCAACGCCCGGCGAGTTCGAAAGTCCGACGGCCGGAGATTACCGCGCCGGTCGCCAACGCCTCGCGATAAACCTGTCCGCTGGGACCGTCGGATTCCCGGTCGTCGAGCCAGTTGAAAAGACGTCCACCGCCGCGTCCGAGCTCCTGGCCCGGTCGATCGTCCGGACCGGCGACGTAGCCGTCGAGCGACATCGACATGTACAGCCGAATCGGATTGCCCATTCTGGCCTCCATCTCTCCTCCATGACGTGGGGATGCTCCGCGTCCCACCCTGTAGAGGCGGGAAGTTCACAGGGGAAGACTTCAGGCAGCAGGCAAACTCATCGGCCTGACGAGGCGTAAGCCAAGAGCAGTCGATCAGAGGGCGACGAGGTGGGGGTGCGTTCACGGCCCGCCAGCGGGCCGGGGCGGACTCGACGAGCTTGAACACCATGGCCAAGGCGGCGGCCGCGCTGCCTGGCACCCCCTGGTGACCTTGGTCCGCAGGCGGACAGTGGCGAAGGTCGACTCGGACGCCGTAGTCGGAGAGGGCGCGGAGGAAGACCGAGGTGGCCGAGAAGCCGGTCATCAAGGCGGCGACAAGGGTGACTACTACGGCTGTGGTGGGCATCGGCGGAATCGGGTGATTGGCCCTCTGCTGCGCGAGGACTATGCGCCCGCCATCCGTGACGGCGTTCCGTACTCGAAGCGGGAGTCGGTTTCCGACCCGGCCGACCTCGCCGCGATGAACGCGTTGTGCGGCTACCTGACCGTCGTCCAGGGGCGCCATCCCGGCGCACTCCCCGGCCCGTGCCGCTGGGCAAGCCGGACGCCGCCGAGCGGGCGCGTACGGCCGAACAGCTCGATGCGGCCGGGACGTTGACGCCGGACCAGCGGCTGTTGCGCGTCCTGCTCGACGACGACCAGGCCGCGTTCGAGCAGGCCCTTGAGGAACGACTCGTGGCGCATCGCGAGAGCGTCGGCGCCGACCCGGCTGCTGGGAGCCTGCTTCCGGTGGGGGCCCGTCACGCTGGCCGCCCTTGCCTGTCCCGCGCACGGCTGGCAGTTGGGCATCCGGTCCGCTTATCTGCCCGAAGCGCTGGTGAGTGCCCCGCAGCAGTAAGACCGTGTCCTACGTGGTGAGGCGGACGAGGCGTTTGTAGCAGCACAGGGCTGCGGCGAGACCGAGGTTCGCCTCCGACAGGACGTGCTTCTTGGAACCCGGCTTGCCCCGGTCCACGGGGCTCGGACCGGTGAGTTCGCCCGCTTTTTAGCCCTCACGTGGGCGGAGTCAAGGACCGCTCGGGACAAGTCGAGGAGACCGGCGTCATCGAGGCGGTGCAGGATCTCCTCGTGCAGCCGGCCCCACACGCCGGCCCTCGACCAGATCAGGAACCGGCGGTGGGCTGTCGACTCCGATATCCCGAAGCAAGGCGGCAGTGCCCGCCAGGCGCAACCGCTGACCAGCACGCCGCACCCTGGACGGCGGGATCAACGGCTCCGCTATCCCCCACAACCCATCCGGAACGATCCAACTCCACGTACCCCGCCCCATACCGACGTCAACGACGCCTCACCACATAGGACGCGGTCCAAGTGCTCGCGGGAGGCGGGGTCTCAGCTGTCCAGCATGAAGCCCAACGGTCCACGGAAGTCACCAGGTTCGCGGTAGTGCACGCCGGTCATCCCGAGCCCGACTGCCGCTTCGATGTTCTCAAGCCGGTCATCCACGAAAAGGCACCGGTTCATGGGGACACCCGCCTGCTTGGACGCGATCTCATAGATCTTCCGTTCCGGCTTGGCCACTCCCACCCGGGCGCTGCTGACGACGTGGTCTGCGAAATCCGTCAGACGCAACGACGCCAGATCGTCTTCCAGTTAAACGGCGCGTTGGTAACCAGCACCAAGGGCATGTGCGCCCGCACGTGAAGAAGCATGGCCACCACAACGTCGTCGGCCCAGAAAGGCGCCTCCGCGAGCGCCGTACCCAGAGCGCGCGCCTGTACCTCCGGTACCCGGCCTGCGAGGCCGATGACGATGGACTCCACCCACTGCTGCTTGGTGATCGTGCCGATGAGTAGTGGCAGGTCTATCTCCGGAGCAAACGCCACCCTCGCGGTTGTGCCCTCCGCCAGCCCCGCACCACGCTCCAGGTTTGCCAGCTGAGTCGTGTCGTATCGAATGCGTGAGCCGTTGAGGAGGGGGCGTCCGGTGTCGGTCTTGAGGTGGCCGGGGCCCTGGTGCGTTTCCTATCTGCTTCCGACGACGGACTGATGATGATCAAGGCTTCCCGGATGGCGGCGTCCGCCCTTCTTGTGGTGGGCGCTCTGTGCCCTGCCCGCGTACAGCGCCTCAGCGCAGTCCATGGCCTCAGGGGACTGCGAGAACGAAGACGACCTCTTCGCGCACCCGGACGAACCCGAGTACTACTACCACTGCTCGCACGGCGTGGCGTACCTGAAGAAGTGTTCGGGCATCCTGCACTTCAACCCGATCCTGCAGATCTGCGACTGGCCGGAACACGCAGGCAACCCCGCCGCTTGGCGGAACCCGGGTGCCGAGCGGAGCTGATGGGAACGGAGCGTGCTGGTGGGCAAGGCCCGCCGCCAGCACGGGACCCAGCGCTGTTCAGATCTACCTCGACCGCGACTGCCAGGGGCCAGCGCGACCCTGGATGAAGGCTCGTACGACGTCCAGCACCTGGAGACCCGGAGTGTGGGTAACAATGCCATCAGCTCCCAGCGAGTGGCCGACGGGCCGTACGGCCGTCGCCAAACCTGGCGGCTGCGCCGGGTCGTCGCTCCCGGCCGGCACCGCTCCTCTCGGCGGATGCGGCCAGAAGACCCTGCCGCGTCAGGCTCCGGGGCGGGCCGGCTTCTGCTGCGACTCCAGGAGCCGGGCGCGGCACTCCTGGCAGAGCGGGTTCCCGCCGACCCCATGCCGACAACATGTTCGATGACTTTTCTGCGCCAACGTCGGTTCAGGGCAGCTCAACGAATCGGTGGACGCGAAAGGACGTCAGGGGGTCGGGTTCGATGCTTGCCGAGTCCACGCGGTAGCGGCCGGCGCGGAGTTCGAGAACGGTGCTGTCCGTGAGTGTCCCGACCTCGGTGCCGAAGTAGGCGGCGTCGAACATGACGAGCTCGCCCGTGGTGCTCAGCACGGGTCCTTCTTCCCACTCGGCGGTGGGAAGGCCGGCCAGGATGATGTCAGCGACACCTTCCTCGCCCTCCGCGTGGCACCAGCGGACGAGGACTCGGTCCTCGGGAAGGTAGGCGGTGGAGAGAGGTTCGTCCCCCAGGACGAGCGCCTCGGCTCCGTCAGGCAGTTCGAGCACTCCCACGAGGTCCATCACCTCGCAGGCCCGGTCGTAGTCGCCCTCCGTTCCCGTCCAGTGCGACAGCGCGGCGTGCGGAACCACGATGAAGGGGCCGCCCTCCGTCTCCAGCCATGTCAACGACATGCCGCCTCCAGCTTCAAGGTCTCAGTTCCGTCGCGACAGCGTATGTGCCGGGTCGGACAGGGCGGCCTCGTGCCCGGGGTGCGCGGTGACGGGCATCGAGGAGGTCGTCACGTTGGGAGCTTTCGGCGCCGTGTGGGCCGTACTCGCTGGACACGCCGAGGACCTCTGCACCCACCAGGCGGAGCACCAGCAGATCACTTCCTCTGCCAGCGCCTGCCGTGCTGTCGCGGCCACGGGGTGGGTGAGGATCTTCTTCGCGTCGGCCCGTGCCTGCCCCCGGTCGATGAGCCAGTCCTCTGCGGCCCGCTGCTCGATCTGGTGAATGTCGCCGGCCGCCGCGAACTCGGTGACGCAGGAGCGGAGCTCGGGGTGGGTATGGCCGGCGGCGTGGAGGTGTCGGGCTTGGGCAGGGCCCGCGCCGAGGGTCATGACGGCGATGTGCTGGTGCGGGTACTGGCGCTCGGGGTCCCCCGTGGCGACGTATCCCCCGCCGACGTCCGGCTGTTCGTCTTCGGCGGCGAGGGTGAGGCGCTGCCGTGTCAGGCCGACGGCGAGGGCAAGGACACCGTGTGCCGCCTCGTGGATCGCGGCGGAGTGCCAAAGCAGGACCTCACCCCCCGCTCGCTCGCCGACATCGAGTTCAAGGGCTGGCGCCTCCCGACCTCGGTTCGGCAAGATTTCCGGCATGGGGATACGCCGAGCGATCCAGCGCCGCCTGCTGTGGTCCGGGGCAGGCGCGGTCGCGGTGTGGCTCCTGGCGTTAGGGTTTTGGGGCGGCTGGGACGTCGCAGATCCCGTCGCCAGTGTCGTGGGAGCCCTCGCAGGCGCAGCGGGCCTCTCCTACGCCCTCGTTGCTCCGCTGGACACGGAGCAGTTGGCCGACCGGCTGGCGGGCGAAGTCGTGCGGCGGGAGCAGGGCGAATACGTGCGGTGGCTGGACGGGAGTACCGGTGGACGTATCGACCTCGCCTACACCGTGCTGGTCCACGGCCAGGTCGAAGGGGCGCCGGCCGAGGGCCGACTGGGTGACCTGACCGCACTGCACGATCGCCTCTCACCTCCGCGCATGGTCATCACCGGCGCCGACATCACGGACGATGCCGGGACAGGAAAGTCCCTGGCGGCCCTGTCAATGGTGCTCGACCTCGCACGGGACAGGCAGCCCGGACAGGCCGTCGCCCTGCGCATGGCAGCCACATCGTGGACCGGCCAAGACCTGGAGAATTGGCTTGTCCGGCACCTGGTGACAGCGTTCGGCGTGGGCAGCGGGCCGGCACGACGGTTGGTGGAGGCACGCCTCGTGCTTCCCGTCGTCGACGGCCTCGACGAACTGGACCCGCCGGGCACCGCCCCCTACTCCAGCCGGGCCGCCGAACTGGTGCGCCTGTTCAACAACTGGCAGCACGGCACGCAACCGGCCGCCGTGGTCGTCACGTGTCGACGCGGCGTCTACGACGGCCTCGTCAGCGCAGAGGCGCACCTGCGGGCCGCCGCCGTGGTGCGGCTGGCGCCGGTTGACGCAGACCAGAGCCGCACATTCCTCCAGAGGAGCGTGGCCGACACCGAGGCGGGACTGAGCCGCTGGCAGCCGGTGCTCGATGCGCTGGCCACCGCCCCGCAGGGGGCCGTAGCTGCGGAAACGCCAGCCGTTGTCCGGCTGCGCCAGGCATTGGCGACACCCTGGCGCCTGTCGCTCGCCGTGGCGGTCTACCAGGAACGTACCGCTGACGGCCACTATCGCCGCAATCCCGCAGAACTCCTCCCTCTCGCCGAATCCGGCACGCTTCACCAGCACCTCCTCGACCTCTACATCCCAGCGGTGCTGGCCGCACGGGGAAGTGAGACCGTAGACCCCAACGGCCCGGCCCGACGCTGGCTGGCCGTACTGGCCTCCTACCTCGACGACAACCGCAACGGCCGACAGGCGGAGGGCCGCACGCTCTCCGCCACGGACCTCGTGCTGCCCGAGCTGTGGCCCTTGGTCGGGGCGCAGCGCACCAAACGCGCCATCCGGTGGGCCTGCCTCGCCTGGGCCGCAGCGATCGAGCTCGCGGTGGTGGTCCGAGCGGCCGCGACCTCCTGGGATCAACTCGGCTTCTCCTTCCTACCGCTGTTCGCCCTGCTGTTCGCGTTCGGGCCGGACCTGTGGGACGGCGATGACCGCATGTTTCTGCGACCGAACCGCTTCGCGCTGGGATGCGCCTTGGGTTGCGTCCCTCTCGTGCTCATCGGGTTGTTCGTTCCCTCGACGGGTTCGACGGCCGACTGGGCGACGGCTGCGGCAGCCTTCGGGCTGATGGCCGGTGGCGCCATGGGCGTTGCTGTCGCGCCCGACGAACGACGAGACGGGCCCCGCGCCCTGGTGCGCAGCGACGCGGTCTCCTGGGCCCTGTTCCTGGGAGACCTCGTGGCGATCTCCGCTCTGCTGGGCTACGGGATAGCCGGTTGGCGGGGCCTCGTTTCGGCGCTTCTGCCCCTCGCGCTCTTCGGTCCGGTCAGCTTCCACACGTTGTCGTTCCGGTACATGGTCTTTCTCGTGCTGGCCCGCGGGATGCTGCCATGGCGGCTCGGCCGTTTCCTGCACGCGTGTCACCAGGCCGGGATACTGCGCACGGCCGGTGCCGCCTACCAGTTCCGGCACCACGAACTCCAGGACCACCTAGCGAGCCAGCGGGACCGCGCGGACGTGTGACAGTTGTCCACAAACGTTCAGCGATCAGGCGGCCAGATCGTCGAGCAGATGAGCGAGCGGGCGAGCGGGCGAGCGGGCGAGCGGGCGAGCAGGATCTGCTGACCGAATTCGGTGAGGTGCATCCGGTGCCCGCACTGACCGCGGGTCAAGAGCCGCCCCCGCAGGTCTCGTTCCAGGTGCTGCGGTTGTACCGTCCACCGTGGACGGGGACGTGCCCACGGCGCGGCAGTACGCCGCGAGAGTGGGACAGTCCGCGGCCCCCTTCGCCGGAAACTCGGCGCTGCCCGACCGGAAGCCGTAGAGGACTTCGTTGATGTGGGCGGCACGCTCGCGAATCGCATCCAGCTCCTCGTCGGTGAGCTGGGCCAGGACGATGGAGGCCGTTTCGCGCGGGTCGTCGGACGCGGGGCCGGGCCCTTCCGCGATGACGGTGGCCCGGCCGGAGACGAGTACCTCCCGCAGCGACCACCGGAAACGGCGCTCGGTCCGATCGCGCACCAGGACCTCGTTGCCGGCAGCGGAGCCGAACATCTCCTCCGCCGTGACGACTTCGCCGTCGTACTTCAGCCTCGTGCCCACGCCGACGCGTACCGCTGAGTCGTTCACGTGCCCTCCCGAGCGAGGCTCCCGCCCATGAACCTTCGTTTCGCCTTCCGTAGCGTTGATGTCCTGCCCACGGTCCTCTGCCGCCGGGGGAGGATCGCGTCTCCCCGAGCCGGTCACAGCAGCCGGCCCTTGCCTCAGCTCGTGGCGCTCCGACACGGGCACAGCCAGATCCGTCACGAATTGCTGGCACCACAGCAGCCGCAGGACGGCCGCCCGCACCCTCCACTCCGGATGATGCGGAAGGCCCGGAACGCCTCGCCGGGAGGCTTGCCCACGGGAGCTGACCTGCAACAACGGACAGTGTCCGATTTGAGGGGCTCCCACCTCCAGCAGTGCCTCCGACCCCCGCCCGGGACAACCGTCCAGCCAACGGTTCAGCCACCCTCCGGTGCAACCCTCCGCGTGCGGACACGGCGCCGCGGGCTCGGGCACGGGCTCGCCGACCGCTGACGCCGGGCGCTCGCCGAAGGCCCGGCCGACGCCGGGGCGGCGAAAAGGTTGGTGCGCGGGACCGACGGAACCGGGTAACGTCTTTGTCATGTTCTTCCAGACGCCGATTTACGAGTGAGAGCGTGACGGGCCCCTGCTGACGTCCTTCGACGTCGCCGCCCGTCCCCCACCGATGAATCCGTAGATCACTTCACATCATTACCGGGAGAACCCATGACCGTGAGCAAGAACATCAACAATCCCGTGGGCATGGGCGGCGGCCAGCGCAAGAAGCTGTCCCGCGCCGAACGGCAGAACAACGGTCCGCACCGCAACCTCGACCGCCAGGGTGCAGCCGACCAGAAGGCGGAGCTGGTGCGCAAGATGCGCGAGAAGGCAGGCGCAGCTGAGGGCGCCGGGCAGGCGGGCGACGACACCGCACAGAGCTGACGCACCGCCGCCGCAGGGCGGCACCGCACGGGCCAGAGCCCGGACCGCGACGCGCGGTCCGGGCCCTGCTGCCGCACCGGGGCTCTGCTGCCGTACCGGGCGCGGCCGGTCCCGCTCCGCTCTCGGCCGACCACCCGCGTCTCAGCCGACCACCCGGGGCCGCCGCAGATTCGGCAGCCCCGCCACCGCCACCACCCCGAGCTGCACCAGCAGCTCAGCGCGTTCCCCTTGCCCAGCCCGGGCGACACCGCAGCTAAAGGGCTGTCCCGTAACTACGGGTTGCGGCTGAGATGATCTTGCGGTGGCTGGTGTGATCACGGCGTCGGAACCGTCTTGGATAGCTCCGTTCAGTGGGCTGAGCCCGCGCGACTTCCGCAAGCTCATGGCGCCTGACGCTGCGCCAGCTCGCTCCGCTGTTCGTTGTATCCAAGTCCGCGGCCG
This sequence comes from Streptomyces sp. NPDC003042, assembly GCF_053591315.1. Taxonomy (NCBI): domain Bacteria; kingdom Bacillati; phylum Actinomycetota; class Actinomycetes; order Kitasatosporales; family Streptomycetaceae; genus Streptomyces; species Streptomyces sp. NPDC003042. The sequence goes on along the minus strand of NZ_JBSFTP010000055.1, from coordinate 36,081 downwards.
ACCGCATCATCGATCATGTCGGCCCGCTGCTCGCGCTCCAACAGCGGCACCGCTTCCGCAAGGACGCCGTCCTGATCGTTGACGGCACTCTCTGTCATCGACGCCGACACCCGCTTGGTCGTCGTGGTCGCCAGGCCCCTTCCCGGAAATCGCAACGACTATAAGGCCTGGGCAGAGTCTGGCGCCAAGGCGGCCATTGGCATGGCGACCGTCATCGCCGACGGCGGATCCCCGGGCACCGGCCTCGTCATCCCGCACCGTCGGCCCAAGGGCGGAGTGCTTACCGAGTGGCCGGTGGAGCACAATCGCGAACACAAGAAGGTCCGCGCCCGTGTCGAGCACGTCTTCGCCGAATGAAGGCTTGGAAGATCCTGCGTGACTGCCGACTCAAAGGCGAAAGCGTCCACCACGCGATGCTCGGCATCGCCCGCCTGCACAACCTGGCCTTGCGAGGATGACGCAGGGGCAGGCCAGCCAGCGTCAGTCGATTATTGGGCCGGCAGCCGACCAATGCTGGCCACGGGGCCTCTGATGTCCGGAATCCAGCCGAGTGCCGCTCGCATCGACGACTGCGTAGTCGACAACGATCTTGTGCGGATCGCCGTCCTCATATAGCCACACGGCGACGCAGCCCTTCGAGACATAGGTATCGAACCAGACATCGATGCCCTCCGCCTCAGAACGGACTGTGAGTGCCTCTCCTGGCTTCATCCAGTAGTCCTCGCAGTACGGCTCGATGAAGAGGCAGAGCTCGGTGTCGCCCCGGTTCTCTACCGGCATGCTGCTGCGACTCACTGATCCCCCAAGATCGACGCCCCTCGGCACCTTGACACACTAGCCGCCAGTGCTGTTGCGCTACTGCGGGGGACATCACTCTCGCGTTACGGGACAAGCCTTACGCGCCGGACAGCGCGCAGCGCCGCCCGAGGCGCTGGAGGAACGGGCTCGGTACACGGGGCAGATCACCACACGGGGCTGCACGAGGCCTTGGAGCTCACCCCCAGCGGCCGCCCTTGACCCGGGGCGGGAGCGGCGGCCCGCCACGCCGCCGCCCGCGACGTCACCCAGCACCCGTTGCGACGTCCCGACGCCTCAAGGCCAGCTCCGCGCACCGGATACCGCCGCCGGGGTGCCACTCCATCACCGGGCCGACCACGTCCCCGTGCTCGGCGCACCAGGAGACGGGGACGACTCCCCCGCAGTCATGGCGCTTGCACACGCAGGCCTCCCCCGGGCCGGCGTACGACACCCCGTGGCACCCCCCGCCCGCCGAGTCCACCGAGGCGGCGCCCCGCAGGCCGGCCGGCCGGCCAGGACAGCGTCACCCGCAGGTCGCCCGACCCCGACCGGAACCGCTCCACCAGCCTCACGTCGCCCAGCACCGCCAACGGTCCCGCGCCCGGCGCGGTCAGCCGGCGCACCGACGCCCCGAACTCCCCGCCCGCCAGCCCGGCCAGCGCATCGGCGTCCGCCTCAGTGGACCAGCCGGAGACCCGGTCCTCCCCCTCCGCGCCGTCGGCCAGGACCAGCCACGGATCCTCGAGCCGAAACCGGCGCGTACCGCCCCTGGGACCGGCCAAGGCCACCGGCACCCCCATGGGGGCCTTGATCTTGTCGTGGGCGAGGAGCCAGGCGACCACCGCGCGCCGGTCGAACCTCGGATGCATGTGTCCGTGCCGCCCATCGGGTCCGGGAAATCCGCATGCCTACGGCGCCAATTCACAACCGCGGCGCGACCCACCCGAGCAATCCGCCCCACCTCCGCCAGCAGCACCCAGTCCTGGCCCGGAACCACGGGGTCGAGGGCGACGCGCGGGGAGCGGCGGCCCGCCGTGACAGTCCGCACCGCCCGCCACACGGCCCACGCACAGGATGCTGGTGCACGGTTCGTCCGCACCCGGATCGGCGGGCAGTACGGCGTCGCAGCGCGGAACGTGCTGGCCGCCGGGCCGCCCGCTTCACGCTCTGTGCCGGGTGTGAGGGCGCGCGCACGGTAAGACCACAAGTGTCACGCGCGCCCCGTGTCAGGGTCTGAGCCACCTTTCGAGCCTTAAAAAACGGACAAACATGCCCAGATTAGGGGAAGCGTGACACTTAGTCCCAGCACGCGATCGGGGTGGCCTGACAGTGACGCTCCGTCAACGTGATGCGGGTTCCGGCCCTGTGGCGGATCGATCGGAGTGGGGTCGGACGAGAGTGACGGCGGCGCCGATCAGGGTGGGCCGCACTGTGGCGGCCACCGGGTTGCCACGCCCCCGGCTCTGGGGTTCGCCGAGGGTGCAACGCGTGGGGCGCAACACAAGGGTGCAACACGCCTGCTCACGTCGGAGACGAGGTGTTCTCGCAGGTCAGACCCGCAACGGCGGACCTGTTGCACCGTGTTGTCGCACGAGTGCGTTGCACGGCGGCGTTGCACCTCTGGTGAAGTCGGCCCGGGGCGCGGTTCCGGTCTTTCGACCGGCCCGTTTCCCCGGAGCCGCTTCCCGAACCGGGCATGCGACTTGGCACCGCACCCGGCTCTCCACAAGCCCCGAGGGCTTCGTGGTGGTTGTTCTCATCCTTCGGTCGGCCAGGGAGTGGGGATTGCTGCGCCCCGGTAGCGGTAGCGCGTGGTGCCTACCGTGATCGGGTCGAACAGCTCCCTGTTCTCACTGGTCCACCAAGATCTACGGCCGCAGTACTGCCGATAGATCTTCCCCCGGCCCGTCTTGGGGTGCTTGCGCTGCACCCATCCCCATACCGTGTGCCACATGTAGTGGCGCAGGTAGGAGAAGGTCGCGTAGGAAACCCCGGGACGGAAGTAGGCGCACCAGCCCCGTACTGCCGGGTTGAGCCGGAGTAGCAGGGCGTCGAGCGGCTGGTTCGTGCCGACCTCCCGGCACAGTGTCTTGACCTTGGCCATGACGGCCCGCAGGGCCTTCTTGGCCGGGTAGGTGTAGACGTAGGACCGGTCGGTGCCTGGTTTCCGGTGGCGCTGGATGTGCCAGCCGAGGAAGTCCAGGCCCTGCTCGATGTGGGTGATCAGCGTCTTCTCCGGCGAGAGGCGCAGGCCCATCGTGGAGAGGACTTCCGCGATCTCTTCGCGTAGCGTTTCGGCGTCTGCCTTGGTGCCGTGAACCATCAGGCACCAGTCGTCCGCGTACCGGACCAGCCGGTAGTTGGGCAGACCTCGGCGTCGACGCCTGCGGCGCTCGTTGAGATCAGTTCCGGCGCCTCCCGACGCCTGGGCGATGTGCTCGTCCAGGACCGAGAGAGCGACGTTGCTGAGCAACGGCGAAAGGATCGAGCCCTGCGGGGTGCCGGTGTCGTTGTCCCGCAGCATGCCGTCCTCGCTGAGGATGCCCGCCTTGAGGAACGCCTTCACCAGGGCCAGGACGCGTTTGTCCCCGACGCGTGCCCGCACCCGCTCCATGAGAGCGGTGTGTGAGATCTCGTCGAAGCAGGCCTTGATGTCGCCTTCCACGATCCACTCGTACTTCTTGGACGTGAGTAGACGCACCTCTGCCACCGCGTCATGAGCCCCCGGCGGTTCGGGCGGAACCCGTAGGAACACGGGAGGAAATCCGCCTCGAAAATCGGCTCCAGCACCAGCTTCAAGGATGCCTGCACCACCCGGTCGGTGATCGTCGCGATCCCCAGACGGCGCAGCTTGCCGCCCGCCTTGGGGATCATCCGCTCCCGCACCGGCATGGGCTGGAAACTGCGGTCCTTGATCTGCGACCGCAGCACATCGAGGAACTCCTCGACACCGACCCACAGCGCGATGGACGACGCCGTGCGTCCGTCCACCCCGGCCGTGCGTGCACCCTTGTTACCCCGCACCCGATCCCAGGCCACCAACAGGAAGCCGGGATCGGCAACGAGATTGAACAGGTCGTCGAACCTGCGATGAGGATCATCACGAGCCCAACGGTGCAGCTTGGTCTGGATCTTCAGTACCTGACGCTCCGCCTCATACAAGGCGCGCTCCAGCTCGTCGGTATTCACCGGCGACCCTCCCGACATTCCAGTACTTCGGCCACTGACTTGCTGGCCCCCTTTGCCCTGCGACCGGCTTTCCCGGTCTCCACGACGGGTCGTTACTCCCGCGACTACTACGGGGCCTCCGCCCCACCCACGGCCATCAGTCGGCAACGGACCTGCCCACCGCCGAACCGGCTGTCCGGCGGCTCGGGCGACCGCGGACGGTTCCCACGTTCACCACACAATCGATCGGTCAGGGAGACGCCCAGCTCTACTCCGGCAGCATCGCCACGCCTACGCCGCAGGCTTTCAACGTGGCCTCCCCACCGGAACAGGAAATCCGGCTTCGGAGTTGACCCACCCGTCCGAGGACAAGCGGGTCACGCGCTGCATACCGGCCCGTATCCACCAGGTTTGAGCCGGCTCAATGCTTACGGAGCTTCAGCCACTGGTTCGCTTTCGCTGCACCTTCTGACCTCGCTAGACGGGCCCGCACCGTCCGGTAGTCCCGGCACGTCCCGCCGTTGTCGGGGCCGCTTGCCACCCTCCCCGGCGTTCCCCGGGTCAGGCTGCCCCCAGCTTCACCAGGCCGCTGCGACGACCCGGTGGTGGTGGTCTTTCACCTCCACTCGATTGCATAGCGCCTCGTGGCGCACTCCTGTGCCACTGAACCTGGACCGAATGCCATCGAAGATGGACCGAATGCCCATTGTCAGTGGAGTGCGCTTTCCTGTCCGTCATGGAGCTCACGCAATCGATGCTGAACGACCTGCTGGACCGGATCCCCGCCCCGAGTGGATCTCTGAACCTGTCACTGGACACCGACCCGCAAATGCTCGTAGACAGGCTGGCCGACCATTACGGGGCACCACGGACGCTGGTCTTGGACGGCTTCACGGACCCGACCGTGGACGAGTCCCGTGGCGCGGCTCTTCTCACTGTCCTCGAGGGCCGGGGCGAGACGATCCGGGCATGGGCCTACGGAGGTCAGTGGATCGGCGCCGGCACCGCTCGGGACGCGCAAGGGGCCGTCCGGCCGGTGCTGGCCGTCGCGCCGCGGCGGATACAGGTGCCGGCTACAGGGGGGACCAGCCGGGACGAGGACTGGGTTGAGCGGCTTATCGCCATCACCGCCTGGACCTCGCCCCCGCAGCGGCCGGACGTCGACTGGGCGCAGATCGAGGCAGAGGTGGGCACACCCCTTCCCGGCGACTACAAACGCATGGTGGAGACATTCGGGGAAGGCGCCTTCGATGGATACCTCACCCTGAACCAGGAGCCGTGGACCCACCTCCGCGAGGACGGCCTGCTCATCTGGGCAAGCACCGAGCACGAGAACCTGTACTGCTGGCAGACCGACGACAGCACCGACCCAGACCGCTGGTCCGTCGCCATCCGGACCTTCGACGACGACTTCGCCCCCTTCGACTGCTCGGCTGCGGAGTTCATCTGCCGCATCCTCCTCGACCCGCACCACCCGTTCACGATGGCCCACTACTTCGACACCCACTGGTTCATGAACTACCGCGAGAACGAGTGACCCCAACCCTGCCGCCATCGGTTACGCGGGCCCGGGTGAGTGCGCTGTGCCCGCTTCATCCGGGCGCAGAGGCGGACAGGCGAAGCCAGTCCAACTTCGATGGCAAACGGTCCAGGTTCATTGTCGGGGGACACAGGTGTCGACGACCGGTGAAACCGCGTAGCACTCAATCGACCTACGCAATCAGGCCCTGCTGCACCGCCTCCCGGTGTCCAGCCCAATTCAACCCGGTGACACCACAATCACCGCGCGAAGCTGTCCCCACGCTTACCCAACACTGACCTGACCAGCACAAACCCACCACAACTCACCACCACTCACGGGACAACCTCTGCGGCCACCTGGACAACCACGCGCGGCGTATCACCGACGACAATGTGCACCCAGATGTCCTGAGGAACAAGCAAGTTCTGATGCGGAAGGTACATAGATGACTGCCCCTCATAACCATTGCGAGTTCCTGTTTTACAGGGCAGAGGCAGTGACACCTGGGGACACCGATCGCTGACACCGCGTGACGGATTCGCTGGCGCGCCGTCGTACTTCTTTGACACTCCCGCGAGGTCGCCAACCAGAAAGCCCGCTGCGACCGGCTCGACGCCGAGCAGCTCCGCGCGCTCGCCGACCTCGGTATCCACTGGGCGAGCCCTTGAGCGCAGAATCCCGGCCCACGTTCCGATCCACTGTCATACCCGCATGCGAGGGTTGCCCACGGTCGTGCCCACGTAGTCAACCAGGAGAGCAGATGGCAGCCGCCTTGGAAAGATTGAAGGACCTGCTCGGCGAGCCGCCCTGCTGGGGCTGGGCACGGCCGCGCCTCTGGCAGGCCGCCGAGAGGCACCTCGGTGTCCCGCTCCCCGCCGACTACAAGGCGTTCCTCGACCTGTACGGCCCTGGCGCCTTCGACGGCTTTCTCTGGATGAAGCGGCCCCTGGACGGCACGGCGGACGAGCTGGAACGACTCTGGCCCCTGTCCGGCCGGAAGTCCCACCTCGACGATCCAGACCGCTACCCGTTCCCCTTCCACCCCCAGCCCGGCGGCCTGATCGAATGGGGCGGAGAAGAAGAGGGCACCGTCTACTACTTCCTACCCGAGGAAGCAGACCCGGCTGACTGGCGAGTGGTGGTCGAGACGGATGAAGGCGAGTGGCACGAGGCTCCCGGCCCCATCACGGAGTTCCTGCTCAGCCTCGTTGAAGGCCCCCACCGCCCATCCTTCCTGGGCCGCTACCGCCCCGGCCCCACGGTCCGATACCACCAAACCCCCGCCCCCTGACACTTCCGGGTAGGGCCAGAGCGGCGGCAACGGCTCTGATCACCTGGGACCAGTCCACCGCCTGACGAGCAAGGCCCCGGGACGGGGGGCGTCCCGGGGCCGCCAGTCGCGCCACCGCAAGGGAGAGCGGCTGCGGCACGTCAGCCGCCGGAGGCTGTACTCGCCCTCACCCCGCTCAGCCGCGGTCAGCTAGACCCGCTGGACGCGGCGTGCGAGTGGACGCCCGAACACTGGGACGAGCTCATCGACGCGCACGGAGGCGAGGCTGAGGAGCGACGGCGCTCGTTGAGCAGCGCATGATCCTCTGGTTGCTCAATCACCTCAGCACGTTCCTCATCGCCGTCCTCATCGTGGGCGGCCTCACCGCCCTCGCCGTGGTCGGCAGCCTGGCAGCGCGCCGCCGCTTCCCACACCTGGCGCAGGGGGAGCACAACGAGATGGTCGGCGTCGCGCTCGGCATGTTCGGTGCGATCTACGGCATCATCCTCGCCTTTGTCGTCGTCACCCTCTGGACGCAGCTGGAGAACACTCAGAACATCGTCGCCAGCGAGGCCACCGACCTGGCCCTCGTCGTGCGCAGCGCCGACGCCTTCCCGCCGGCCGACCGCGCGAGGGTGCACGAGGCGGTGAGCGCGTACGCGCACGCCGTCGTCGAGGTGCAGTGGCCCCTGATGCGCGAGGGGCGTCCGAGCTACGAGGCCACCGGCCCGCAGACGCACGCCCTGTACGAGGCCCTCCAGGCGTACGAGCCGAAGGGCGCCCGGGCCGAGACCTTCTACGCCGAAGCGGTCACCCGCCTCAACGACGTCGCCGCGCAGCGCCGGGCGCGCGTCACGATGGCCGAGACCTCGCTACCGGTCCTCCTGCAGGTGCTGGTGTACGGAGGGGCGTTCGTGATGGTCCCGCTCACCTTCCTGTTCGGGCTTCGCAGCCTGAAGACACAGCTGTTGTTCGTGTCGGCGGTGGCCGGGCTCATCGGCTTCAGCCTGCTCCTGGTGGTGGCGCTGGACCGGCCCTTCGCAGGGGACCTGAGCGTGAGCCCGGCGCCGTACAAGGAGGCGGCCCTGGCTCAGTTCTGGGCCGCGGGCTAGGTGTGTTGATCACGAGCGTTGTTGACACTCGGCAGGACCGCCCGCAGCACAGGACGGGCAACGTCTGGAAGTACGCGAGGTCAAGCCCGGCGCGTTCCTCGCCGGCTCCCGCACACGGAGAATGTCCCTCAGCGACGAGCGGATCGCGCAGCTGGAGGTGATCGGAACGAGGTGGACGGCATGAACCCCTGGGAACCAGACGAATCGATGCCCGTTCGGCGCGCGGTCGACGGCCGGCTCCACTTCGCCGCCACCGACGTGGCCAACATGCTCCGCGACATCGCCGCCTCCATCACCCTCCACACCCATAACGGCGACCTCACCTGGACCGCAGAAGGCGAGGACGCTCTCTTGCTCGACGCGGACACGACGAACACCGTCGCACGCATCCTCCAGGCCCAAGCCGACCAGATGGACATCCAACTCATCAACCTCACCGGACAGCAGGACGTCTGAGCGGCCATAGAGCTGGCAGGTAGCAGTCCCGCGGTGCCGTAAGGTGGGGTTCACCGACGCGGGGTGGAGCAGCTCGGTAGCTCGCTGGGCTCATAACCCAGAGGTCGCAGGTTCAAATCCTGTCCCCGCTACTACCAAGAAGGGCCCGGATTCCCCAGGATCCGGGCCCTTCCGCCGTATCCCAGCGCCCAGAGCAGGCGCGCCGGAGGGAGGGCGACCTCCGGCTCAGCCTTCGGACGACGGTGGCTGGGAAGGCGTGGTGACCTGCGGCTCCTGGGCGTCGTTGATCTTGCCGGGTGTGTCCGGGCCGGCGGGTGCGCCCGTCGTACGTCAGGAGCACCAGCAGTGCCCCATGCCTCCCCGACCGCCAGCGGTTACACGGCCGGCTCGTAAGACCACCGCGGTGTCCGGGCATCCGGCTCACTCACCGCCGCCCGTACGAGATGGGCGGTGAGGGCATCCCTCAGTTACGCGTCGCACAGCCGCGTCCGCCGCTCAAGGTGGTGGGGATGCCCGTGGCCGCAGCCGAAGGGGTAGCCCTCCGCGGGGTCTACCCGATGGTCGCGCCGTACGCGGTGAGGGCCTCGGTCACCGACTGGTATTAGGTGGTCCCGCCCACGGTGCAGTCACCATCGCCACCCGAGAGGATTCCAACGGCGATGGAGTCGGCGGGCGGGTTCTGGGGGTCGTAGGTGAAGAGGGGCCCGCCGCTGTCACCGGGTTCGGCGCAGGCGTTGGCCTTGACGAGACGGGTGACCCGCCCTTCCTTGTACGTGACCGTCTGGTTGAGGGCGGTCACGGTGCCGAAGTGCACGCCGGTGGCGGCGCCGCTGCGCCCGATCCTGTCGCCCACGACCGCGTCACGGGCCCCGGTAATGGGCAGTGCACTCCCGTTGTAGAGGTTCACGGAGCCCGGATGCGACACAGCGGCCGTGTACTCGGCGATGGCGTAGTCGTTGGAGGGGAAGCTGGATGCGGAGGTCCTCGCGATCTCCTGCCCGCCGCCGTTCTCGGCCCAGCTCTTGACCGGGTTTCCGCAGTGCCCGGCCACGAGGAAGGCGTCCGGCAAGCCGCCCGCGTGACGTTGAAGCCCGCGGAGCATCGGGCCGAGTAGTCCAGGCCGTAGACCGCGTCACCACCCTGGATGAACATCCTGATCTCCGTGGCGCTCCTCTGCAGCTCCACCACCTGGCCGAGAGGCGTGAGGATCGAGTTGAGCTGGGTGAGCTTCATGCCGGTGACGGTGCGGTCGGCGGTGACGACGACCCGGTTCGGTGTGGGGTCCACTCCCCAGGCGGTCCCGGGGATGGCTTCACTGGCGTCCAGTGTGGCCATGGCGGCATCCAGTTCGGCGGGGGAGAACTCGGCGAGGGCACCCACGCTGCCGACAGTGTCAACAGCGTCGTACACAGCAGAGGCACTGGCCGAAGGAGGACAGCCAACGACGGCTGCGAGGAAGCAGGCCGCGGTGACAGCGGCCAGTGTTGTTTCAGCGGGTGGTCCCGGCCGTTCCGGTGCGTCCGCAGGGCGGTGACGGACGGCGGCACGATGATCACCAAGTGCTGGCGGCGATCGTGTTCGTGGCCACGACGGGCTGTACCTGGCGGCAGCTGCCGCCGGTCATCGGTCTGTCTGGACCGACCGCGCACCGCCGGTTCACCGAGTGGAGCCGAGCCAGGGTTTGGGGCAAGCTCCACCGCCTGGTCCTGGACGAACTCGGCGCACGCGGGGATTTGGACTGGTCTCGGTGCGCGGTCGACTCGGTGAACATGCGGGCCCTCAAAGGGGGGACCTGACGGGTCCGAATCCCGTAGATCGCGGCAAGAAGGGCTCAAAGATCCACTTGATCACCGAACGGTCAGGTCTGCCCCTCTCGATCGGGATCTCCGCCGCGAACACACACGACAGCCAGGGCCTCGAACCCCTCGTCCTCGGCATACCGCCCATCCGCTCCCGCCGTGGGCCGCGTCGACGACGGCCCGCCAAACTCCATGGCGAGCTTGCGGAGAGGTGACTACGGTTTTCTTTCGGTGTCCGCGACGATGGCCAATCGGTAGGCAAGTCGGTGGCATGCCTGTGCGAGTTCGGGCGGGTGGAGGTCGGTGAGTTCGGTATCGAAGGTGGCGAGGATCCCGGCGATGCCGGCCCAGGACCAGGCGCCGAGGGTGAGCCGGCAGTGCTCGGTGTCGAGGTGTTCAACGACCGAGCCGCTTGGTGCCCAGCGGGCGACGATGCTGGCCGGCAAGTTGAGCCGGGCGTTGCCGGTGCACTGCCAGGCGGCGGGGTGTCGCCGCGATCGTGACTGCTCATGACGAAGTGAGCGAGGTCGTCGTAGGGGGGCTGGCGCGGACTGAAGCGGTGTGTCGTGGGGCGGGGGCGGAGCCGGTTGACACGGTGCACTCGCCACTGGTGGTCTCCAAGGTCGTAGGCGACCAGGTACCACCGGCCGCCCCAGACGACCAGATGGTGGGGCTCGATGCGGCGGGCGGGCAGGAAGTCGTCGTCGCCGGTTTCGGGGCGTGAGCCGTCGGCGCGAAGCGTTTCGGTGACGAGTACGTGGCGGTGGCTCACCGCGGCCCCCACCGCGGTGAGCGCGGTGGAGTCGATGGGGGGTGCCGGGAACTCCCAGTAGTTCTGCAACCTGGTCAGGCGTAGGGATTTCATGGATTCCCGCAGCGCAGCGGGCATGGCCTGTTCCAGGGTGAGCAGCGCCCGCGCCGCGTCGTCTCTCAGGCCGAACACCGTGCTGGGCGCGGTCTGTAGGGCCACCGCGACCGCAAGGGCCTGATCGTGGTCGAACACCAGCGGAGGAGGGTGTGCCCTGCGCCGAGCGGGTAACCGCCATCGGGCCCGTGGACGGTGGTGATCGGATATCCGAGCTGGCGCAGGGTCTCGATGTCACGGCGGACGGTGCGCTCACTGACACCGAGCCCGGTGGCGAGCTCGCGCAGTGGCCACAGGCGACGCGATCCGAACAGGGACAGTAGCCGCAATGCCCGTCGTGAGGTGCTCGCCATCGTCCCATCATGCCCGGTAGTGGCCACTCGGTGTCCACTACCGGTGCCACGCTGTTGAGTGCCCGTGCAGGCAAGCAGTGGCGGAAAAGGACGGATAGGTATGCGTGTTGTCGTGGTCGGTGGCGGGATCGGTGGACTCGCGCTGGGGGCGGGGTTGCGCCGCAGGGGGTTCGAGGTGGCGGTGTTCGACCGCGACACCGACGTGGCGGCGACAGGCGGTTACCACATCACCCTGGACGAGCGTGCCCAGTCGGCGCTGCGGGAGCTGGCGGCGCCGGAGATCATGCAGCGACTGCTGGCGTCGGCCTCGGCGCTGCGGCTGCGCGACCGCGACGCGTTCTGGGACCGTCGCGGCCGGCTACTCGGCCGCGGGCCGGATCTCAGCGGCGATTCCAGCATCGATGTCGATCGCATCACTCTGCGCATGCTGCTGGCCGAGGAGGTCGGCGATGACCTGCATCTGGGGCGGACGGTGTCCGACGTCGGCCAGGGCGACGACGGCGTACCCCGAGTGCTGTTCACCGACGCCGCACCTGTCTCGGCGGATCTGGTGGTGGGCGCGGACGGCACCCACTCCCTGGTTGCCCAGCACCTGGCGGGAGGCCCGACCAACAGCCCGGCGGGCATCATAGGGTTTTCCGGCCGTACCCTCCGCAGGGACCTGAGTTTCGGTGAACAGCAACGGCTCGGACCACGATCAGGGCTGGCGATCGGCCCACGGGGTGCAGCGCTCTACGTCGGCTTCCTTGACCCAGTCGGCAACGCCGCGCTCGACGCCGCCGAGTTGCGGATGTCCCTCACCACCGGTCCCACCTACATCTGGGGCGCCATGTTCCCCGAATCCCCAGCGACCGACTCCCTACGCGACCTGCGCGGCGGCGAGTTGCAGGCCGCGCTGCTGAGACGGTTCCGCGAGCAGTGCTGGGCCGAGCACACACTCGAAGTCATCGCCCGCGCCGACCCGCACAGCCTGGCCGCGTACCGCTTCAACGCCGCCTCGACCCGCGCCACCGAACTCGCGCCATGGCCAGCGGGCCGTATCGCCGCGCTTGGCGACGCCGTCCACGCGACACCACCCACCGCCGGAATGGGGGCCGGCGCGGCAATCCGCGATGCTGCCGCCCTGCTTCAGCACCTGGGCCACGTCACTGCCGGCGATACCACGACGGCCGAGGCCGTGAACCAATTCGAGGCGGGCATGCGCCAGCGCGGCAGCGAGATCCTCACCCTTGCCATGAGAACGGTCCGCTTGATCCTTGCCACCGACACCACACTCGGCGCCGCCGCTACCGCCGTGACCACCCCGATCCTGGCCGCTTCCGCCCGGCTGCGTCATCGACGATCAATGTCGGCGTAAGCCGCGCGGGCTCGGGGGTCGTGGCCAGCATGCGGCCGCCCAGGGGGCCGGCGGCCGGGTTGGACGAGGTCCGTCTGTCCGACCCAGGGGCAGCAGCCGGGTTACGGGCGTCCCGATTCGCCATTGCCGCTGGACCGACGACTGGACCAGCGGCTGCGGCAGAAAAGATATCCTCCTTATCAAGATCGATCTTCGGAGTCAAGTCACGACTTCACGTGGGGTGACGCACATTCTCACAAGTGATCTATTTGAAGCACATACACCCGACCGCAGTACCGGAGTGCATGAAAACCGAAAACATGTCCTGCCGTATTTCCCGGCGACTTTAAGGCGCTCTTTTCCCGAATGGAGAATTCGATGTCCAAGCCCTTCCGGATTCGTCGTACCGTCCTGGCCATATCGTCCCTGGCGCTGGTGGCCGGCGGCATCGCGCTGCCGGCGACCGCGATGGGGGCGTCTGCCGATGTCCCGCAGCAGGTCGACACTCACGTCCCTGGCGGCGCAGCCGAGGCCCTTGCCGATCAGGGCGGCGCCACCGCCATCTGCGGTGACAGTACAGGCACGGGCAGTGCAGAGATAAAGCAGGAGATCAAGGAGCACATCCTGGAGAAGCTGAAGGAAAAGCTGGCGAATTGAAGGTTGCCGCCCGATAGGGCCTTTGGCGCTCTGCGGGCCGCAGGTCGAAGCCTTTGGCGCTCTTGGGCCGTGCGGCGGTCCGCAGGGTCAGGTCGAGGAGGTCCTGGGGACCATTTCGTCACCAGTCCGATGGCGGCGGCGATACCGATGGGGTGGGGGTGGGGTGGGCGGCAGGTTATTCGGGGGTGCCGATCGGAGGGATGCGGCGCAGGAGGGCTGCCACCGCCACCGCCGTCAGAAGGACAAGGCCCGCGCTGACCAGGGACGCTGTATGGAAGCCGGAGGTGAAGGCGTCCCGCGCGGCCGTGACGAGGTCGGCGCCGAGGGCGGAGGGGAGCCCGGCCGCCGCGTCCGTCGCGCCGCCGATCGTGTCACGGGCCGCGGCCAGCGCCTCGGCAGGAATGCCCGCCAGGACGCCGGCACTCACCTCGTCCCGGTAGACCGCCACCGCGACGCTGCCGGTGCCGGCGATACCCAGGGCCAGTCCGAGGTCGTACGCGGTCTGGCCGGTGGCCGCCGCCGAACCGGCCTTCTCGGCCGGAGCCGAGCCCACCGCGAGCGCGGTACCGAGCACGCTGATCGGGGCGATGCCGAACATGACGAGCGCCAGGCCCAGGGAGACGGCCACGACGCCGGCCACCGTCGAGAGCCAGAAGCCGAGCAGGGTGACGGCCAGACCCGCGAGGATCACGTAGGCGGGGCGCACCCGGCGGGCGAACACAGGGGTCAGCTGAGAGCCGAGGACCAGGCCGGCCGCCCCGGGCAGCAGCCACAGCCCGGCCGCGAGCGGGGAGAGGCCGCCGATGGCGAGGAGGTACTGCGGGACGAGGTACTCGATGCCGTTCAGGGCCATCATGCCGAGCAGCAGGGTCAGCAGGGCGCCGGTGAACACCGGGTTCGAGAAGAGCCGCAGGTCGAGCAGCGGGGTGTCCAGGCGCTTCTGACGGCGGACGAAGAGGGCGGTGAACACGGCGCCGGCCGCGATGGCCGCCAGGTACGGGGTTTGCGGTCCGGACTCGGCGAGCTTCTTGACGCCGTAGACGACCGGGAGGATCGCGAGGAGGAACAGCCCGGCGCTGGGGAGGTCGATCCGGCCGGCGGACGGGTCGCGGTACTCGGGGAGCAGCAGCGGCGCCAGGAGGATGACCGGGACCATGACGGGGACGCCGAGGAGGAACACCGAGCCCCACCAGAAGCTATTGAGCAGCACCCCGCCGACGACGGGTCCCACAGCGATCCCGACGGAGAGGGCGGTGACCCACATGGCGATGGCGGTGGCCCGCTGGCGGGCGTCGGTGAACATGTGGGTGATCAGCGCGAGGGTCGACGGGAGCACTGCGGCCCCCGCCACACCCAGCAGGGCCCGTGCCACGATCAGCGTCTGCGGGTTCGCCGCGTACGCGGCGAGCAGCGAGGCAAAAATCACCCCGGCCGATCCGGCGAGCAGCAGCTTGCGGCGCCCGATGCGGTCACCCAGGGTGCCCATGATCACCAGGAATCCGGCGGTCATGAACCCGTACATGTCCGTGGTCCAGAGCAGTTGGCTGCTGGAGGGGTGCAGGTCGGCGGTCAGGTAGGGCGTGGCCAGCCACAGCACACCGAGGTCGGCGGTCATCAGCGTCACGGGCAGAAGGAGTACGGCGAGCCCCAGCCACTGGCGCGGGCCGGCGTGGGTGGGGAGAACGCGCTTCGGATCGGGCTCGGGTGTGGTTGCGGTCCCGTTCCGCCCCTGCAACGAGCCGCCGCCCGGCATGCGGACGCCGGAGGGCCGGGGGCCTCTCCGGCGTCCGCTGTGTGTGGCGGCTCGCCGGGACGTACTGGCGCTGCCGCCGGTGGCGATGCCGCCGACCGCGCTGTTCTCGGCGTTGGCGTCGCCGCGGGTACCGATGCCGTCGGCGCTGTCGGTAGGAAGGAGAGCGGCGGTCTACTGCGGGACGGCGGCCGGCACGGCCATCGCGGTCGCCGGCAGCGCGATACCGCCACCCACCAGCGCCAGAGAATGGTCGCAGGTTCCCATCCTGTCCCCGCTGCTGCCAAGTAGGCTTCACGCTCATCCCGACCGTCCCCTCCCCCAGCACGGCCAACGCATCAGCGGCCGCCTCCTGCGCCCCAGCCGAGGCGGTTCACCCTCGCCCCGGGCCGCGCGAGCCGTCAGCTCACGATGGACGGCAGCCACGTTGCCCCTCCACAGCCCCAGCAGAGCCCGGACCTCCGAGGTGACCGTGAACCTCCCGTAGTACCGGGTCCGCTCCCACGGCACCGCGACCACGGCCGCGACCACGGCCTCGGCCTGCTCGGCGGCGGCCAGCCACCGCCACACCGCACGCTCCCGCACACCCAACGTCTCAGCCATCGCCCTCACGTGCCGGGTGGTGGGCTTCCCCTCCCCACGCAGAGCCAGTAACCGGCGCACCCCCGGCCCCCGCAACGCCCGAACCGACACCGCCGGCAACACCCCGCCCGAGCCCACCGAGGCCGGTGGCCGTACTTCCTCATCCACCCATCCATCACACCAACCACCCGTCGGCCAATGGATCAGAACTCACGAAACTGAGACAGCATCACCCGGCTGCGATAAACGCCCGGGGCAGCGATCCCATGCCGATCTCTCACACCACTGTCCCGAACCCGAGACATCGCACCCGGCGTTCCCCTGCAGGGGAACGCCGGGCCGGAGGCGCAGTCAGTCGAGGTCGGTGGCGCACCGTCGACGCGGGCAAGCCGGATGGTGCGCGCACCGTCGTGCGGGGCACACTCCGCGGAGCGCCCCGCACCGCCGGAGGTCGGGCGCCTCGCCCGTCCGCCGCCTCGCGCACGAGGCCGCCCCTCGTGAGGCTGCGTCGGGAACGGCCTGAGGAACTGCCGGGGCTTGCTGACGGGCCCTCCTGCCCGGTGCGCGCGGCCCAGGCTCAGCCCTTTCGGCTCCGGTCGCCCGACATGCTCAACCGCCGCGTACCACAGGTGATCACGGAGGTCATGCGTCGTGTTCGCTCTCGACGGCAGGTTCCTCCGCGAGGGCGGGTATGCCGGAGGAGGGGAGCAGTTGCGGGATGCCGTCGACGATCGGGTAGCGGCGGCGCAGGCGCGGGTTGTAGAGGGCGCTTCCTGTCTCGTCGAGGGTCAGCGGGCCCTTGTCGAGGGGGCAGGCGAGGATCTTCAGCAGCGGGTTGTCGGGGTTCATGGCCGGGTTCCTTCGGGAGAGGTGTGGTCTGCGTCGTGTCGCGGGAGGGTGAGGAGGACCGTCAGTGCGAGTACGGTGCCGCCGAGGCGTAGGAGCAGTCGCAGCGGGTCGTCGGGAAGGGGCTCGTCGAAGGCGATGGTGCCGGTCACTACGGCGTAGACGCAGGCGACTGTCGAGCAGACCGGGACGATGAGTGACGCTCTGCAGCGTTGCAGGGCGGTTTGTGACAGCACGAGCCCGCTGACCCCTGTGAGCAGGAGGAGGTAGGGGTAGGGGGTGGCGAACAGGGCCGGGGCGGAGCCCAGGGGGTCAGAGGTGTCCAGGTGCCCTGAGACGCCTTTGATGGCGAGCGAGCTGACGCCGTAGATGAGACCGACCGCGGCCGCGTAGGCCACTCCGCTGGTCGGCTGCCGGTGGCGGCGGCGGGCGCGCTGTTCGGCGGCCGTGTAGAGCGCGAGCCCGGCCGCGAGGGTCGGTACGCACAGGGCCAGCAGGAGGCCCGTGGGTGCGGTGCGGCTGATGTCCTCGCTGGTCCCGTACAGGGAAGACACCACCATCACCAGGGCCAGGAGGATGACGGCCACCGCACGCCGTTCGCGGCCGGAGGGGCGCTCGCCGAGCACTGCCGAGGAGAGCACCAGCAAAAGGACCAGCCCGGACAGGAACAGGCCCTGGGCTGCGGCGATCGGCAGGGTGCGGTAGACGGCCAGCTGGGCGACGAACCCCAGGGCCAGGGCCGTCGCACCACAGATCCACAAGGGCCTGCCGGCCAGGAGGAGCAGGGCCCGGCCCGGCTGTGCGATGCTCAGCGGCGGCATGCCCGCCAGCGCCCGCTTCTCCAGGACGAAGCCGGTGCTGTACAGGACGTTCGCTACCAGCGCGGCGGCCACACCCCACACCACGGGCTACACCTTTCTCGCATGGACGAGGAGGATCGAGGCGAGGGACGGCAGCCCGCAGGCCAGTCGGTCCAGCGGGCGGAGCGGACGCGGCACCCCGTGGAACGGCGCACCGGCGAACGCGACCACCTCGAACCCGGACGCCGCCACGAACTCACGCAGCGCGCGTGCCGTGTACAGCCGCAGATGGCCCACGACCTCGCTGCCCGGTCTGCCGTGGATGCGCCGCAGACTGACCTCGGAGAACACCGGCTGGACTCCGGCGAGCAGCAGCGCGCGGTTGTACCAGGCGCCGAGGTTGGGCGTCGAGAGCATCAGGTGCCCGCCGGGCCGCAGCACCCTGTGCAGTTCGTCGAGGGCGCTGTCGGGGTCGACGAGGTGCTCGACGACCTCGCTGAACAGCACGGCGTCGGCGCTGCCGGAGGCGAACGGCAATCCGCTGCCGGTCAGTTCGCCGCGGACGACCTGGCTCAGGCGCGGCGCCGCCCGGCGCAGGGCGTCCTGCGACCAGTCGATCCCCACGATGCGGTGCCCGCCGAGTACGCGGGCCGCGGTCGCGCCGGCGGAGCCGTCGCCGCAGCCCACGTCGAGCACGGTGGCGGCCGGGCGGCCGGGCCCCACGGGGCCGAGCGCGGTGGCAAGCATCCGGGCCTGGCGCACGGTACGGGCTTCCCCGGATGCGACGGGAACTGCGGGGTTCTCGTAGAAGTCGCGCAGGCCGGGGACGCGGGGGCACGGCGAGGTCACCGCCGCCCCGGAAGATTTCCCGGTTGCCGGGGAGCCGGTGGCTGAGGGGGTCATGACGGCCTTTCGTGGTGGTTCTGGGTGGGGTGGGCGCCACCCGCTGTCGGCTCCGGATGCCGTGTGCCGTCGTGGTACGGCCCGCCCCTGGTGAGGGACGCCGCGGCCAGCGATTCCTCGAACAGACCCGCCAGTTCCGCGCCGGCCGCGTCCCCGAGGAGCGCCCGCGACCAGCGCAGTGTCACGTGCAGCCGCCCGCCGGTGGAAGCCGCCGCGACGCTCAGCCCGCGCGGCATCCGCGCCGGTGCGGAGAACCACACGGCCGTCGCCCGGCCCGCGTGGCCGAAGTCCAGTGCGTACGGCACGCGTCCGATGTTGGTGACCAGTGCCGTCGAGGTCCAGGGTGCGGCCGCCCACCGTGCGCCGCGGGTGAGTACGCCCCGGATGCCGACCGGCAGCAGCGGTGCGGTCAGCAGTCCCGCCCCGGCACCCAGGGGGGAGCCGTGGGTCGATGTCAGCGCGCGGGTGCGCCGGGCGGTGGTGCGCAGCAGCCGGTCCACGGCTGCCGGGTCGGGGTGCTCACCGAGCAGCAGGTCCGAGTCGCGCGGGTCTTCGGCGGCCATGGCCACCTCGACGAGCCGCGTTCCGTTGCCCATCGGCATCTCCGTACCGCGCGGGCGGTCGTCGACGGGCATCGTGAGCCGTACCGGACCGGCGGGGCGGCCGTGCGCGGTGTTCCAACGGCCCACCATCAGGGCGACGGCGACCAGCAGTTGGTCGTTGACGGTCCAGGGCGGGAGGTTCCCGGTCCGCGCCGCGCGCGGCGGAACGGGCAGGTCCGCCTGCAGCATGCCGTTTCCCACGGCGCGGGCGCGTACCGGCTCGGGGCGGGAGTCGGGTGCGACCCGTGCCGGGCGCGTGCGTACGGTGCGGCCGGTGCCGCGGGTTCCGCTCGGAGCCGGGCCCGTGCGGTCCGGGCGGGCCCGCCCGGGGACCGGGAGGGCCGCCGTGGCGCCGTACCGTTCGGCGGTCGTGGCGAGCACCCGCAGCCCCGACGGGGCGTCGAGAGCGGTGTGGTGCAGCGTCAGCAGCAGTACGGTCCCGGCTGCGGTTGCGGTTCGGGTGGGCCCGCTCTGCGGCGACGGCTCGCGGGCGGTGCTTCCCCCGGCCTCCTCTACGACGTCCAGGCGCATCGGCGGCGACAGGGTGAGCGAGGGGCAGTCCGTCAGGGCCCGCGCCCTGGCCTGCGCCAGGGCGTCGGGTCCCCGTCCCGCGAAGTGCACCGGTTCGCCGTCCGGTTCGCCGGTCAGCTCCCACGCGAAGGACCGTCGGTGCCCGCGGCCGGGTACCTCCCGCACCAGCGCCCTGGGGTGCGTCAGCAGTGCCTGCCGGAACGCGGCGCGCAGCCGTGCCGGGTCCAGCCGTCCGGGCAGGTGGACCTCGATGTGCACGCTCTCCGGCTCGTCGCCGCTGAGGCAGTGCCGCGACACCTCGTCGACGGTCGGAAAGGGGATCCGGACCCCGCCGGGAGGGGTTGTCCCCCTCCCGGCGTTGGTCCACGGTGCGGTCACGAAGAGGCACCGCCGTCCGGCTGCCGGAGGGGCGGCTCGGGCCAGCCCCCGTCGCCGGTGCTTCCCGGCCCGGCCGTGAGCACCGGTCCGGCTTCCGGTGCCCGGGTGCCGTCGTCGTCCGCCTGTCCGGGGGCCTCGGACGGCCCGTCGGGCCCGGCCGCCGGCCGCACCGCCGTCACCAGCGCGGCGGACAGCGCCACCAGCGCGAGCACCTGCGCGAGGCCGCTGTACGCGCCTTCCCCGGCGGCGACCGGTTCCCCGGCGCCGAGGGCCGCGACCAGGCCGGCTCCGGCCATCGCCGCCGCCGCGGTCGGCACCAGCACGGCCGGCCGGAACCGCGCCGCCACGGCGAGTACGGGCACGACCAGGGCCAGCGGCCCCGCCGCCACCGCGACGACCGCGGTCAGGGCCAGCGTTCCGAGGAGCATCCCCGGGGCCGCCGGTTCGGGCTGCGGCTCGCCGGTCCCGCCGTCTTCGCGCCGGCGGCCCACGAAGGCCAGGGCGGCCAGGGCGACGAGCGCGAGCGCACCGCCGATCAGGCCTGCCCGGTACCAACCGGAGGGCTGGAACTCCATGGTCACCGTGCCGGACGCCCCTGCCGGGATCACCCATGCCTGCTGCCAGCCGTCGAGGCGCACCGGCTTCAGCTCCGCGCCGTCCAGGGTGGCCTTCCAGCCGTCGTTGGCGTTCTCGTAGGTCCGCAGGTACGCGGCCGCGCCGGAGCCCGCCGACACCGAGACGGTCCGCCTGTCGTCGGTCCAGCTGGTGACGGTCGCCTCGCGACCGGCGGCTCCCTGCAGTGCCTGCGGAGTGCCGCGGGTCAGCGTGACATCGGTGATCGCCAGCGGGCCGGCGTCATCGGCCTCCACCTCGTGGTCGCCGGCCGGGAGCTCCAGGGTGCCGTCCGCCTCCTCCCCCGCGCAGAGGGAGACGGCGACGGGGCGCCGCTCAGTGAGGTCGCGGACGAGTCCGGAGGCCTTCGTCTTGTGCAGGACACCGCCCACGGCGAGGTCCGGGCCCTGACCGCACGGCAGCGAGAAGCCGGCGGACGGCGCCGGCCGCGGGACCTGCAGGTCGGCCAGTGCGGGAACGTGCACCTCGCTCAGCCCGACCGGCAGCTGCACCTGCGCGTTCGCCACCGGATTGTGGACGGTGAGCGGGGCGACGCGGCTGATGGTGATGTCGAGGCGGTCCGTCTCGATCGCCGGGAAGCGGACCCGTCCGTTCTCGTCCACGTCGGCCACCGCGGCGCCGTGCGGGGAGGTGACCATCACCTGCTCGGGCCGGGTGGACACCCCGCCCGCCGCCACGAGGATGATCTCGTCGATCTTCTTCATCCCGGGCCAGGTGAGGTGGACGACCGGCCGGTCGCCCGCGATCCAGGCAGTCGTCAGATCGCCGTCGACCAGGTGGCGTGCTCCCAGTGACGTGCCGCTGCGGCTGGTGGAGTCCACAGTGGCCGTCACCCGGTCCTTCGGTCCGGGGGCCGCACGGTCGAGCAGTGCGTCCAGTGCGCCGCCGGGCACGGCGACGGCTCTCGCCGACACCGCGTACTGGCCCGCTTCCCCGGTGCTGAATTGCCGGTGCAGTCCCACCTCGGCCGATGCGGGCGACAGGCCGCCCGCGTCGGTGCCGCGGTGTATGGAGTACAGGCTCGCCGCCGCGTCGGTGCGCTCCCCGTCGGCAGGCAGCACCAGCATGCGCGTCACCTGCACGTCCGGGATCGACACCTCGGAGAATCCGGCCCCGGAGAGGCCCGGGCGGGCCTGCTGCGCCGCAAGGATGGTGATCTCCATCCAGGAGGCCTCGCCGGCGGGGGCCTTGACGGTCTGCGGCAGGCCGTTCGTCCTCAGGGGGCTGTCGGCCGAACCGCGGTCGGTCTTGATCCGCACCTGCGTGGGCGCCGCCCGCATGGCGTCACCCGGCAGGGGCGTCAGCTGGAGCGAGGCGGGGACGTCGGTCGGCCGGTCGAATTCCACTCTGAGCCACTGTCCGACCGGCTCGCCCGCGCTGCCCTCGGCCCAAGCCGTATCGGGGTTGCCGTCGAAGGCGTTCACCGGGTCGAACTGCGGCAGGTGGAACAGCCAGTTGCCGCTGCTGGAGGCCGTGACAGCGCGGGCGCCGCGCAGCACCGCCGTCGTCTGGTGGTCGGTGCCCTCCGACGGCAGGATCTGCTTGGGCTCCTCGCCCGGGTTCTGCAGGCTGCCGGAGTGGTTGCGCTCGTTCGCGGTGTAGGTGTACGAGGTGTTGTTGTTGACCAGGCCGAACCGGGTGTCGGCTCGGCGCAGCCCGTCCGCGACCGCCTTCACCGGTGCGACGAGGCCCTTGGGAAGCCCGTCCCCGGCCAGTACGGCGGGCCGGTCGACCATCGAGGGGTCGGCGGACAGCTGGAGCAGCGCCTCGGGTCCGCCGCTGACCACGGCCGTGTCGGCCACGGCCGAGACACCGACCCGGTCGGCGCGCGCGGCGCGGTCCTGCGGCTGGTAGATCTCCACGGCCTGGAGCCGCGGGTAGAGCGCCTGCACCTGGAGCGGGGTGTCGGCGGCGATGCGTCCGCCGGTCACCAGCGGGCCGAACCCGGTGACCCTGCGGTAGCCGGACGACTCCAGGGTCCGCTTGACCGTCTGCGGCGGGACCCAGCCGATCTGATCGGGGTCGAGGTCGTTGCGGACGACCACCTCGTGCATGCCGGCCCGTGCCAGGTATGCCTGGAGGCCGGGGACCTCGGTGCCGGACAGCAGCGCCTGTTCGACGGCGTCCGTCATACGGCGTGCCCCGGGAGTGCCGAAGGGGACGAAGTCCCGCTGCGCCCAGGGGGTGTCGGCCAGCACGTCGAACGGCTGGTCGATGGGGGAACCCCAGGTGTAGATGCCGTGCGCCGTCGCCGGTACCACCAGTGCCCGGCTGTGCGGGGCGTTGTCCTTGAGCCAGTCGGCGGCCTTCGCCCAGTGGGCGGGCAGTCCGGTGAACGCCCCGGGCTGCAGGACCGAGCCGTTGACGTACGGGAGCGCCAGACCGGGCAGGACCAGCGCCGCCGCGGCCGCGGGCACCCAGCGGCGACCGCGGAGTGCACGGGAACCCTTGCTGACGGACAGCACGGCTGTCAGATGGGCCAGTCCGAGGGCGAGCGCGAGGGCCAGTCCCGGCTGGAACTTGTAGATGTTGCGGAACGGCTTCAACGGCCCGTCCAGCCAGCCTTGGACGACACCGTGGAACGGACCGCCGAAGGCTCCGCCGTACCCGGCGAGCGTGATCAGGACGACGGCCAGGACGGTCAGCAGCAGCCAGCGGCGCTCCGGCAGGTCCCGCCGGGCCAGGCCCGCCAGTCCCAGCGCCGCGGCGAACGCCGAACCGAGCACGGCGACGACGGAGGTCGCAACCGTCCAGCCGGCCGGCAGCCATGCGTCACCGAAGTTCAGGTACGCCACCCAGTTGCCGGCGCCGCGCAGCAGCTCGGTCGCGGACATGGTGGCGGTGGTGGTGTCGGCCTGCTCGACGTACGGCATGAAGTTCTCGCCGTGGATGCCGAGCAGGAGCAGCGGCACCACCCACCACGCGGTGGCCAGCACGACCCCGGGTATCCACCAGCCCAGCAGCGCACGCCGGCGCCGGCCGGGCGGCCGGCTGAGCAGGTACAGGCCCACGGGCAGCAGCGCGGCCAGGGTCGAGGCGGCGTTCACGCCGCCCATGAAGGGGATGAGCAGCGCCGAACGCGCGGCGGCCGTCCGGGGGCTCAGGGCCGCGGACGTCAACGGCAGCAGCACCCAGGGCAGCAGGGCGCCGGGCAGCGCGGCGGCGGACGTCGATCCGACGACGATGGTGAAGGTGGGCCACAGCGCGTAGACCACCGCCGCGACGACCCGGGACGCGGGCGTACCCACGCGCAGCCGTTCGGCGAGCCTGAGCGCTCCCCAGAAGGCGGCGGTCACGATGACGGACAGCCAGAGCCGCTCGGCCAGCCAGACCGGCACCTGGAGCAGGTCCATGAACGCGTAGTAGGGAAGGGCCGGGAAGGCGTAGCCGACGTACTGGTTGGCTATGCCGCCGAGGCCCACGTTGCCGTTCCACAGCGAACCGAGGTCGCCGATGAAGCGCCAGGGGTCGAGGGCGACGCCGAGTTTGGTCTCGAACGTCATCTTTCCCGGTGACACCGACAGAAACGCCACCAGTACGACGGCCCAGAAGCCGAACAGCAGGCGTCGTCCGCGCGGCTCGCCGGACGCCTCCGACGGCGTCGGGCCGGGCTGCGGCGCCCGGGTGGGCGCCTGGACCGCAGTGGTCATGACCGTTCCTCGCTTCGCATGCTCATGGGCTTCGCCTGAGAATCAGCAACAGATTCCAGGTGGCGATCTCGCGGAGTCCCGGCACCCGGGTGATCGTGCTCGCGAAGAACGGCCAGTAACGCGATCGTGCCGAGACGACCTGCACGTCGTCGCGGCCGCGGACGTGCCGCAGGGTGGGACCGATGTGGACGGCGAAGAGGTTCTCGCCGAGGGTGTGCTTCGCCTCGCGGCCGGTGCGCCGTTCGTAGCGCGCGCGGGCCCGGTCGGCGCCGAGATAGTGCCAGGGTGCGGTCTCGTGACCTCCCCAGGGGGAGAGCCAGTTGGTGAACGACAGGTAGATCAGTCCGCCGGGGCGGGTGACCCGCGCCATCTCGCTGATGAACGTCTGCGGGTCCGAAACGTGCTCCAGCACGTTGGACGAGAAGCACACGTCCGCCGCCCCGTCAGCGAGCGGCAGCAGGTATCCGTCCGCGAGCACCGCATCCTCGGGGGCACGGCCGCGGGCGCTCAACTCCCGCAGGTCGGGCTCGAAGAGGTAGCTCTGCGCGCCACGGCGGCGGAACTCCTCGGTGAAGTGGCCGCTGCCGCCGCCGACATCGACGACGATCTTGCCGGGCAGGTCGATGTGGCGCGCCACCTGCGCGACCGAGTCGCGGGCCAGCAGCGTGTAGCACCGCTCGGGATCGGTGGGTTCGCGCATGAACGCCCGGAAGAGGGCGGCCGACCGCCTCAGCGACGGGTCCTTGAACCCGCGTTCGGTGATCTCAGCCATGGCCGGCCTTGCCGCGTCCCGGCCTGGCGGCGCGGGCCGCGGCCTCGGCAGCGACCGCCTGGAACTGACGGACCGTCGCGCTCCAGCGGAAACGCTTGGCACGCTGGGCGGCGGCACGTCCCATGGACGCGCGCCGGTCGCCGCTGAGGGACAGGGCGCACCACGCGGCGGCGAACGAACTCTCGCCCCGGGCGAGCACACCGGTCTCCCCGTCCACGACGGAGTCGCACAGACCGGGTATGTCGAAGCCGATCGCGGGGGTGGCCCGGGCGGCCGCCTCAATGACGACCAGCCCCCAGCCCTCGACAAGGGAGGGGTGCAGCAGGAGCCACGCCTCGCACATCAGGCGGTGCTTCTCGGCGTCCGACACCCGGCCGGCGAAGGTCACGGCGGGACCGGCCATGGCCTCCAGCCGCTCCCGCTCGGGGCCGTCGCCCACGATGACGAGCCGACCTCCGGTGACGGGGCGGACCCGCTCCCACAGCCTGAGGAGCAGGTCGATGCGCTTGTAATCCACCAGCCGTCCGACGGCCAGGAACAGCGGTTCCTTCGCCTCGGGCAGCAGGGGGCCGGGGTCTTCGACACCGTTGTTGACGATCCGGATGCGGTCCGCGGACACGCCGATACCGCGCAGCTCGGCGGCGGTCGACTCGGAGACGGCCACCATCAGGTTGTCCCGGTGGGTGCCTGCCAGTGCCCAGTGCTCCAGCCTGCGTCCGAGCCGTGCCGCCGGGCCCGGGTAACGCATCTGCCAAAGATCGGTGTGTACGTGGTTGACCAGGCACAACGTCGGTCCGCGGTGCCAGAGCGGCGCCAGGTACGGCATGCCGTTGCACACTTCCACCAGCAGATCGCAGTCGCCGACCTCGCGGGCGAGGGTCGCCTTGGCGCGCAGGAAGTGACCTGCGTCACCTCCCGCCGAGACCACCCGGTAGTCGCGTGCGGCGGCCGGGCCGCCGCACACCAGCGTGACCTCGTGGCCGTCGGCGGTCAGACCGTCGGCGATCCGGTCGATGAGCAGTTCCGAGCCGCCGGCGGCCCGGTTGGCCAGGTCGCGGCGGGCAAGGAAGGTGATCCGATGCGGCAGGGCCGCTGCGGGCGGTGCGGTGTGCGGGTCGGCGGCGAGGGGGCCGGCGACGGGGGCGCCGGTGCGGGATTGAGGGGGGACGGGAAGGGAGTCCTTCTGGCCGGGGGCCAGAGCGGACGCGCGCTGGGGCATAGGGGTGCTCCAACTCGGCGGCTGCGGGAGGCAGGCGGGTGAGGGATGGCCGGGCTTCCGGGGATGAAGCGCTGGGCTGGCTCGGTGTGCGGGTGCTGTGGTCCTGCGCGGGCAGCGGTGCTTAGGTGGGCGGTTTCGCCAGGTAACACTGGCCTTACCGAGGGGTAACGTCAGTGTTCGGTTCGCGATTCGTTCCGGCTACTCACGCTGGTGACAATTCCGACGCGTTCGAGATGCGCAGTTTCATCACTCTGATGAGTACTGCGGCCGTCGGCCCCGCACCAGCAGCACCGCGCCGGCAGCGATCAGCAGACCGCCCGCGATCCCGCCCGCCACGGGCGCGGTCTCACCGAGCAGCTTCAGCTGGCCGCTGCCTTCGGAGGCCAGCTTGACCTGCTCGCGCCGGGTCGCCTCGGTGAACTCCAGCCGCTCGCTCGACAGCAGCGTGACCGCGTCCTCCTGCGAACCCGGGGCCCTCAGGGTCTTCGTCGGCGCGAGCGCGGCGTTCATGATCCGGCCCGTCCGCGGGTCCACGGTCAGCTCGATCCGAGTGTTCGAGTACCACTCCTCGGCCGCCACCTGACCCGGCTTCGAGCTGCCCACGAGCACGCCGGGCACCAGACGGGTGCCCGTCACGGTGGCCTTGACGGCGCCGACGAAGCGGTAGCCCTCATGCCCGTCGATCCTGGTGACCGCGTCGAACTCCAGCGGCACGGTGGCGCCCAGGCTGCTGTCCCACCAGGCGTAGGTGCGCTTCTCCACGTCGAACGGGAACTTCAGGTAGGCCTCGCCCTCGAACCGGGGCTTCTCCTCGCAGCAGTGCACCGGGAGGTTCGTCCGGCGGTCGGTCACCCAGCGTTCGGTGGTCCACTGCAGGGACTTCCGCGGGTCGGCCAGGGGCAGGGTCTTCGGCGTATCGATCTGGGTCGACACGTCCCAGACCGCGTTTCCGCTGCGCTCGCTGCCGGCGACGTCCCCCACCACCCGGCGGGTGATCGTGAGCTTCCGGTCCTCGACGGTGGACACGGACCCGGTGTCGAAATAGCTGCCGCGGCCTTCGAAGACCGTGGTGGAGACGGTATCGGTCGGCGTGCGCTTGGCGCGCGGTTCGACGTACCAGACGAGCAGTTGGGTGAGCACCAGCAG
Organism: Streptomyces sp. NPDC003042; assembly: GCF_053591315.1. Lineage (NCBI taxonomy): Bacteria > Bacillati > Actinomycetota > Actinomycetes > Kitasatosporales > Streptomycetaceae > Streptomyces > Streptomyces sp. NPDC003042. Next base: position 8,933 of record NZ_JBSFTP010000055.1, on the reverse strand, counting down.
AAAGACACCGGCACCCAGCAGGATCAGGGACAGAGGCGATATGGAACGACGCATGCGGGTACTCCGATACGGACGCGAGATGCGGGAGTTCGGGGCGGTGCGGGAACGGCCGCGCGTACGGATCACAACCCGTCCGGGGCGATAAGCGACTTACCCGGTGGTAACACTGCCGTGAACGGCGAAGCTAGGTGGAGCTTGACCACCTGTCAATGCGCCTCGCATACTGACCGCGCCGGACCGGGCCGGCGCGCTGGGTGACAGACCTCACCGACTGAGAGGCCGATCATCCCCATGTCCAGACTGCTCGCCGCCTTCCTGACCTGCGTCGCCGCTGCCGCTCTGGCGACAGGCGCCGCGTTCGGAATCGTCGCCGCTCTCGACGCCACGCCCGAGCAGCAGAACGTGCCGCTCGTCACATTCCCCGACCCGCCCACCGACGGGCCGTCCGGCACGCAGGGCCCCGGGGCGGACTAAATTGTGCCCGGGCAGGCCGGCTGGCCGAGCCCCGGGAGACCGCACATCCTGGAGCAGTGGATTGGAAGCCTCGTCAGCGTGGCGCAACGTGCCACGGGAACGGATCCGGCGGTTCGCCGACCGCGCCCTGGAGGAAATCCCCAAGCTGGCACAGGACATCCTCGTCGAGATCCGGCGGGAATACCCGGGCCTGGTGTTCATCGTCGACGAGTCCGGAGAGCCGAAGGCCCTGGTGGCGATCCGGCACGCGCTCCAGCTCTTCGTGGAGCAGATGACCACCGGCTCGGACCGTCCGAGCGCCCTTCCCGAGATGTTCCGGGACTTCGGGCGCGGCGAGGTCGCGCACGGGCGCAGCCTGGACTCCCTGCAGGGGATCTACCGGCTGGGCGTGCGGCTTTCCTGGCGGCGCATGGCGGAGATCGGGCAGGAGGCCGAGATCCCGTCCTCGGCCATGTACGAGCTCGCCGAGTCCGCGTTCGAGTATCTCGACGTGATAGTGGCCCAGTCCGTACGCGGCTACGCCGAGGCCGTCGCCCGCCAGGCCGGGGAGCGGCTGCGCCTGCAGCGCCTCCTCGTCGATCTCCTGCTCTCCGAGCACCGCTCGGATCCGTCCGCCGTCCTTTCCGACCGCGCGGCAGACGTGGGCTGGCAGCTGCCCGAGAAGGTTGCGGTGGCCGTGCTGCTCCGCCCTGCCGCGGAGGCGGTCGCCCCTGCCGTGGGCGACGAGGTGCTGTTCGACATGGAGGGCGAGAGGCCGCGCCTGGTCGTACCGGACCCGGATGCCCCCGGACGCGCAGAGCTGCTGCACCGGGCCGTCACCGGCTGGTCCGGCGCGATCGGCCCCTCGGTTCCCGTGGCGGAGGCCGCCACGTCGCTGCGCTGGGCAGAGACCGCCGTCCGCATGATCGAGCAGGGTGTCCTGCCACGAGGGCGGCTCCTGCACTGCGCCGAGCACGGCGAAGCCCTGGTACTGCTGCCCGCAGGCGAGCTGATCGACGATCTGGCACGGCGGCGGCTGGCGCGGCTGGACGAGGTCGGCGGCCCGGCACACGCCCACCGCCTCGCCGAAACACTGCTGGCCTGGCTGGAAACGCGGGGTGGCGCCCCGGAGGTGGCCGCCCGGCTCGGGGTCCACCCGCAGACCGTGCGCTACCGGCTGAGACAGCTCCGTGAGCTGTTGGGCGACGACCTGGACGACCCGGACCGCCGCTTCGAACTGGAACTGGTGCTGCGCACCCGGCGACTACGCGGAGACCTCGCCCCACCGCCCGACTGACCTCGGGCGATGCCGGTGGACTGCCTGCGGCGGACACCTCCCTCGCATGCGGACAGGACTGGCTGCGAGATCGTTCCCGGCCTGCTGTGGTGCTCGTGTCCGACCGCGGACCTGGGTCGCGCTCAGTGGCGGTGCCTGACCGGTTCTCCGAGCAAGTCGGTCAGCTCGGCCCCGACGGCTGCGAGCAGCGAGGTTCCCCAGACAGTCAGGGTCTGCTCCCAGGGGTGTCCGAAGGTACCCAGGCGCAGGTCATGGGTGAGGTGGAGGTAGTAGTCGCCGTTGGGATAGGTACCTTCGCCGGGCCGGGGCGGCCGTCCGGGGATGTCGGTGCGGCGGGGGTCGTAGCGGTAGCCGTCGTGCTGCCAGTCCAGCCAGTACACGAACTCCCCGGGCTCGGTGGCGGCGAGGAGTCCGCGGCGGACGATCGCGTCGAGCTCCGCGGGGAGGTCCGGGACCAGCCGGTGGTGGGAGTGCAGGTTCCAGACGGCTGAGGGGGAGGGGTCTGTGATCGCGGGCCGGTAGGTGGTGCTCGGCTTGAAGTCGAAGTCCGCGTGGAAGCGGTCCCACAGCGGACCGTCGTCGTGGAGCCAGTCGAGGAATTGCGCGGGGCGGGTTGCCTCGGGGGTGCCCGGCGGGCGCCAGTGGTAGGAGCGGACGGTGGTGGCCTCGGTGAAGCCTGCCTCCAGAAGCCGCGCGCACAGAGGCCCGTCGGCCTCGGCGAGGAGGGCTGTGCCCCGCCAACGCCTGCGCCACTCGTCGGTGCGGGCCCTGACGAAATCCGCGTCGCCGCGGGTCAGACCGCCCACGACGGCGAAGGGGCAACCTTCTTCGGGGTGCATCCAGGCGACGGCGACGACGAGGCCGTCCTCCAACAGGACCTCGATGAACACGTCACCGTCATCCGAGGCGCCGTCCGCGATCATCTCCGCGTAGGGCATCGCGTGGGGGCCCGGGGACCCGACGGCGACCTTCCACGCCCGCTCGGCCTGCTCCCGGACGGCGTACAGGTTGTGCACCCCCTGCCGGGGAGGCTCCGCCGCGCGCTCGGGCACCTCGGAGGGCAGGGTGCCGCGTTCCTCGGCGCGCAGGGGGCCGGCGATCAGCACGGAACGCTCCCAGCCCGCAGCGAACCCCGCCGCCGTCAGCGCCGGGCCCAGGTCCGGCGAGTCGTGCCCGTACACCTTCCACTCCACAGGCTCACCGCGCTCCGCGAAGGCGTCCTGCTGGCGGCGCACCAGCCCGGCGACGTCCGTCCCGGGCACGAGGGGGGCGTGCTCGGCCGTGCCGTGCGTCCCGTAGTGCCGGCGCACGACCGGCCCGTCGGCCTCGACCACCAACCCGACCGGATGCCACGCAGGCACCCGGCCCCGCAGCCTGTTCCACTCCGCCCACCGCTCGCACAAATCCACGATCGGAGCCTAGAGGGGCCGAAAGACACCCCAGCGACAGGGCTCTGGATGACCGTATCTGGGCACGTTTCCACGATCGGAGCAGTCACCTCTGGTCTACCGGTTGCTCGGCCCGTTCGTCGCTTTGCGGCAGGCGATTCAGAGCAAGCCCAAAAAGCATCACCGCGTACGCACACAGCACAGCGATCCCGGCCCACCACGGGAGCGGGAAGTATCCGGCGGAGGGCGCGTAGTGGGCGACGACCTGCGGATATTCGATGAGGGTCTGCTGGGTGGCGAAGCCGGCGGCGGGACTGAGCCGCAGCAGCCACTGTGATGGGCCGTCGGCAAGCAGCGGGAAGGAGGTCACGACGTACGGGACCGCGATCGCCACTACAGCGACGAGGATCGCGAGCCAGGCGCGCCGGAGCAGGGCGCCGAGCGCGAGCGCGAGCACGGCGGCGAGGGCGAGCACGGCGGCCGTACCGACGACGACCCGCACCCCGGTGAGCGCGGGCACCGCGATGACCGAGATCCCGTTCCCCTTCAGGATCGCCACGCCGACCGGGATCACGATGCCCACGGCGAGGAGACCGGTCACGAACGTGACGGTTCCGACGACGACCGCCTTCGCCGCGAGCACCCGGCGGGTGACCGGCGCGCCGCGGTACTCGTCGGTGACGAACCGCACTGCGACCACGAGCACGATGAGCAGTCCGAGGGGCAGGCCGCCGAGGGTGCGCTCCACCGGGCGGCCGCCACCCTCGGTACCTCCCGGCCCGATGTCGCCGATGCCGGTGACGGTGATCGTGCCGTTCTCCTCCACCGCCCCGGATGCCTTGTGGTACTTCTCCCAGTCACTCCGGTTCATCTCGCCGACGGCGTCTTTGCTCCAGCCGTCAGCGGAGGGTGCGCCCTTGAGGACGACGTTGTCGAAGGCGCCGCTGGCCTGCGTGAAGCGCACCTGTTCCGTGGCGCCGCCGAGGCCGACAGGCCGCAGCGTCAGGTCGCCGGGAGAGGTGGCGAACAGGCCGACCTGCACGGTCTTGGGCAGCCCGGGCAACTGCGCCGTGCCGACCTTCGCCCACCGCTCGCCGTCGGCGGACTCGTAGCCGGTGATGGTGTCGCCCGACCGCGTCAGCCGCAGCCAGCGCGGCGACTTGGCCGAGACCCCGCCTTCGCTGCCTGCGATGTCATGGCGGTAGTCGTACTGCATCCGCACGCCGTGGCTGCCGGTGAGCATCAACGCCGCGTACGAGGAGCCCTGGCGGACACCGTCCTTGATGATGATCCCGGCCTTCGCCCACGGCACCAGGCCCGGGACGATCTGGTCGTGGTTCGGCGGCGGGTAGGTGATCGTGCCCGTCATGGACGTCATCCGGACCGTGATGCTGCCGTTCTCGCCCAGATCGCGATGCAGGAAGTAGAACTGGTCGCTGACGAGGGAGCCGTCCGGCCCGGTCGGTTCGGCGGGGCACGGGCGGTCGCAGGAGGCGTGGTTGCCGAACGCGTAGAGCAGACCGAGGGTGACGATGGTCAGCGCCGCGGCCGCCATCGAGATCAGTCGGCCCGGACGCCGGAATCTGGTCCACTCCCGCCGGAGCAGTTCGTTGGTCGTAAGCATGGACCCAGTTCTACGGATCCGGCCATAACGTGGTCCGAACGGCCCTTGTCATGTCGCTGTTAGGTGCGGCGGGGCATCCTGAGTCCGGCCGGATCTGAGCGGGAAGAGGACCATGGGCAAGCTGCGGAGCGGGACAGTCGGACGGCGATTCACGATCTTGTACGCTGCGGGGTTCCTCGGGTCCGGAATCGTACTGCTCGCCCTGACCTACCTGATGTCCGGTGGCCGGGTGACCAGCGTCGCTCCTGAACAGCCCCCGACCGGCCAGTCCGGCCTCGCCGCCGCCGAGCAGCAGATCCGGGATCTGGAGAGGCAACTCTCCGACGTGCATGCGCAGCAGAACCACCAGCTGCTGGTCGGCTCGCTGATCGCGCTGGTGGTGATGGTGGGCGTCTCGCTCCTGCTCGGCCGGGTCCTCGCCGGCCGAGTCCTGCGCCCGCTGCGGCTGATCACCGCGGCGACACGGCGGATCTCCGCGGAGAACCTGCATCAGCGGCTCGCCGTGGCCGGACCCGTCGACGAGGTCAAGGAGCTCGCCGACACGGTCGACGGTCTTCTGGAACGCCTCGAAGCCTCATTCGTCGCGCAGCGCCGCTTCGTCGGCAACGCCTCGCACGAACTGCGTACGCCGCTGGCGACGATGCGGGCGTCGCTGGACGTCGCGGTCGCCAAACCCGAGCCTGCGGCGCAGACCGTCGCGCTCGCCGGCCGGTTGCGGACCGAGCTCGACCGGGTGGATCACCTGCTGGACGGCTTCCTCGTCCTTGCACGGGCGCAGCACGGCACCCTGGCCGACCGGACCCGCGTGTCGCTCGGCGTGCTGGCGCGGGAGGCGCTGACCTCCCGGGCCGCCGACATTGCCGCGAAGATGCTGACCGTCGACGACGAGGTGGGGCCCCCGAACGCCTGGACGCGGGGTAGCCCGGCGCTGCTGTCCCGGATGGTGGAGAACATGGTCGACAACGCGATCGTGCACAACCAGGAAGGCGGCTGGATCCGGATCTCCACCGAACACGACGACACCGAGGCACGCCTCGTCGTCGAGACCGGCGGGCGCGTCCTCGACCAGAGCCAGGTAGACCGGCTGACGGAGCCGTTCGAGCGGCTCGTCGCCGACCGGACGGGGTCGGAGCGGAGTTCCGGCCTCGGGTTGTCGATCGTCACGGCGATCGCCGAAGCGCACGGGGGCCGCCTCGCCCTCCTGGCCCGGCCTGAGGGTGGCCTGTGCGCTGCGGCGGCGCTCCCGTCGGCGGCCGGTTCGGAAGGGTGACACGGTGAGGGTTCTGGTCGTGGAGGACGCGCGGTCCCTCGCCGAAGTCGTCGCCGAGGGACTGCGCGACCAGGGGATGGCCGTCGACGTCGCGCACGACGGCCTGGCCGCCGCGGCCAAGCTCGACCTGAACGCCTACGACGTGGTGGTCCTCGACCGCGACCTGCCCGGCATCCACGGCGACACGCTCTGCCAGATGATCACCGATCGGGACGATCGCGCGATGGTGCTGATGCTGACCGCGGCCGGGGCGCCCGGCGACCGGGTCAGCGGTCTCACCCTCGGCGCCGACGACTACCTCGCCAAGCCCTTCCACTTCCCGGAGCTGATCCTGCGCATTCGGTCCCTGGCCCGCCGCAGGCCGGCCGCCCAGCCCCGCACGCTGCGCGCCGCCGGCCTCGAACTCGACCCGGTACGCCGCACCGCCCTCCGCGACGGCCGTCCCCAGGAGCTGTCCGTCAAGGAGTTCGCCGTCCTTGAGGCACTGCTGCGCGCCTGTCCGGGCTTCCTGAGCGCCGAGGACCTGCTGGAACAGGTGTGGGACGAGAACGCCGACCCGTTCACCAACACGGTGACCGTCACCATCGGCCGGTTGCGCCGCAAGCTGGGCAGCCCACCGGTGATCACGACGACGCCTGGGGTGGGCTATCGCATCGCCGAGCCCGGCCCGTCTGATGGGCCGTGATCAGCCAGGGGTCACGGCGGTTCAGACCTCCCGGCCCCCTGGCCTCCGTACTCGCGCATCGGCGGGCAGATGGGCGGCGGCCAGTCCGGCGGAAGGGTCGGCGGAAGCTGACCTGCGTCCCACCGCAATGTTCAGGACCTGAGCGGACCCCCCACATCCGACACCGAGATGTTGTGGCGTGCGGCGATGATGGAAGGGGTCAGCTCCGGGTCGCTGAGGTTGTGCTCGATGAAGGCGTAGATCCGCTGCGAGAGGGCCCGTGCGCGGACTTCGGCGGGGAGGTGCTCCTCGAGCCGACGCAGCTCCCCCGGCGTGCACTGGGGGCCGTGGTCTTCCAGGGCGGTCATGAAAGAGGCCAGTGCCGCAATGCCGCGCACCGACCGCCACAGCGTCGAGCACGGGCCGATACTTCACGGGTGATATCGGAACTGAGCGACATCTCGACGTCACGAGAGCAACCTCTTCTCTCCAGACCAGTCGACAACCGCTCTGTTGCCACGTAGGAAGCCACACGGGACTCAAGCAGGTAAGCGGGCTTTTCCGGCAGATAGGTGGAAGGTCATGGCATCCGGGTGAACCTTGCTCGGGCTGTGCGCGCGGCTGCGTTCGCGCGAGATGACACTCGCCAGGCAGGGCCCGTTGATCATCACTGCGCGGCGAATACGTTCGCCCTGGCCCGGCCGCGGCCATTGCTGTGGCCGGCAGACAGTCCCGAGCCGGAGGTGGACCGCCGTGGCGGTGAACGGAAATCCGACCGTCAGGCGACGCCGGCTGGGCGCGGAGCTGCGCCGGCTCCGCCTGGCCCGTGGCCTGACCAGTACGCAGGTGGCCGAACACCTGTTGATCTCGCAGCCCAAGATCAGCCACTTGGAGAACGGCCGTCGCGCCATCAAGCCGCGTGATGTGCGGGACCTGTGCGGCCTCTACGGAGTTACCGACCCGCAGGTCATCGACTCGTTGATGCGGATGGCCGCGGAAGCGGACCGGCAGGGCTGGTGGGTCGCCTGCGGCGAGGTCCCGTACGCCGTCTACATCGGCCTGGAGACGGCAGCCGCCTCGATCCGCTCCTACGAGCCCCTGGTGATCCCCGACCTGCTGCAAACTCCCGCCTACGCGGCCGCGGTCATCGCGGAAACGATCCCCCTGGCCACGGCTGAACAGATCGCCGTGCGCCGTGAGGTCCGGCTGGGACGTCAGTCCCGGGCCCACCACCCGGGTCGGCCCTTGCGCTTATGGGTGGTACTGGACGAATCCGCACTGCGCCGCGTGATCGGCAGCCCCGAGATCATGCGCGAACAACTTGAGTACCTGAACCATCTGGGCGCGCAGCCGCGCATCACCGTGCAGGTCCTCCCGCACAGCGCGGGAGCCCATCCCGGCGTCTCGGGACAGTTCTCCATCCTCGACTTTCCGGACACCGCCACGGGCACGGTGTATCTGGAAAGGTTCACCAGCGACCTCTACCTGGAGAAACAATCCGACGTGCGGCAGTACACCGCCATGTACGACCACCTTCAAGCCCAAGCCCTGAACCCGGACCACACCCGCCACTTCATCACCCGAGCCGCCCAGGAGCTCCTCGCCGGATCGCTGCCCTACCGGCCGTGATCGCCGCACCGGCCGCAGGTCACCGCGGCGGGGACAGCCTCGCGCAGATAGGGTCGAACGGCCGCGAATCTGTGGAGGAGTCCCGCCCAGCAAGCACGCAGACGCCGGAGAGGCTGTGGGCCTCTGCGGCGTCTGCCGTGCCGGGCGGTTCCCCCGGGACGTACTCCCGGGGGCTACGGGGCTATCAGCCCTCACTTGCCGAGCTTCGCCTTCAGCTCCTCCTTCAGCTGCTTCTTGATCACCTGCTTGTCGACCTTGTTCACCGTGCCGCCCGTGCCCGTGCCGTCCCCGCCCACCGCTGTGGCGTCGCCCTGGTTGATGGCGTCGGCGCTGGCGTTACCGCCGGTGGCGTTACCCGTGGTGATCACACACTTGCCCTTGCAGCTGCCGACACCGGAGTTGGCGTTGCCGCCGGTGGCGGTACCACCCACCGTGGTGTTCTCGGCGTTCGCGTCGCCGCCGGTACCGATGCCGTCGGCGCTGTCGGCAGGGAGGAGGGTGACGGCCTGCGGGACGGCGGCCGGTGCGGCCATCGCGGTCGCCGGCAGGGCGATACCGCCACCCACCAGCGCCAGGGAAGCTCCGGCCAGGACGATACGACGGGTCGA
>NZ_JBSFTP010000054.1:0-53477 GCF_053591315.1 Streptomyces sp. NPDC003042 | reverse complement strand
CAGGCGGCGCCGCCTGCGACCCGGCCCGCGCACCGCATCCGGCCACGACCCCCACGAGGACCACCCCGCCGGCAACCCCCCGCACCCACCGCTTCACGATCACCCCCGGAGCCTACGACCGGGCCACTCACCGCCCCCTGGCCGGTCCCCCCGGCCAGGGGGCCGCATGCCGTGCCGCCATGGACCGTACGCTCGCCGCCGACCTCGCCCGGCTCCCCGACCTCCTCGCCGCCCTCCGCGACGCCGCGGCCGCCGAGGTCTTCGTCACCCCCACCGTCTACGGGGGAACCCCCGCCCCGCGCGCCGCGTTCTCCAACTGGCGTACCACGCAGGCGGACGTACGCCGGGCCGCGCAGGCCCTTCGTACGCCAGCGAGGGAGCTCCCATGACCGCCCGACCCCTGACCCTCCCGGAGGTCGAGGCCTTCGCCCGCGCGGCGCACGAGGGCCAGACCGACAAGGCCGGCCGGCCCTACGCCGAGCACCTCGCGGCCGTGGCCGAAGGCGTCCGCCTGCGCGGCGGCAGCGCCGACCAGCAGGCCGCCGCCTGGCTCCACGACGCCGTCGAGGACGACGCTCTCACCCACGACCAACTCGCCTCCGCCGCTCTCCCCGACCCGGTCAAGGAGATGGTCCTGGCCCTCACCAAACGCCCCGGGGAACCTCTCGCGGAGTACACCGCCCGCATCCTCGCCACCCCGGGCGCCGCTCTGGTGAAGGAGGCCGACCTCGCGCACAACGCCGACCCCGTACGGCTCTCCGTACTCGACGAGCCCACCCGCGACCGCCTGTCCGCGAAGTACGCGTATGTCCGTTCCCTCCTCGGCATCGGCGAGGCAAAGGAGCGTGGCGATTCGTCACGAGACGGGTAGGCGGGGCCCGTTGGTGGGAGGATGGTTCCTGTGGGGGTGCGCACGGCTGAACACCCCGGGCCGACCAGGGGACGACCGAAGGTGTGATCAGTAGTGGCCATTTCGCTGTCAGTGGTGGTTCTGTTGGCGGTCATCCTGGTGGTGCTGATCCGCGGCAACCACCTCAAGGCCGGCCCCGCGATCATCGCGGTCCTCTTCGGCTTCTTCCTCGCCTCCAGCTCCATCGCGCCGGACGTGAACCGCTTCCTGAACTCCCTGGCGGACACCATCGCGGGCATCAAGCTCTAGGGATGTCCTGCGGTCGTCCTGCCCCCGGAAACGACTGAGGGCCAGGTCGAGGAAACGTCCTCTGACCTGGCCCTTAGTGCTGTGGAGCGGGTGACGGGAATCGAACCCGCGTAGCTAGTTTGGAAGACTAGTGCTCTACCATTGAGCTACACCCGCACACGATGCGCCGCCGATCCGGGGACCGTGGCACGGACAGCATCCTAGCGGGTCGCGCAGGGGGAGTGCACACCGCTTTCGCGGGCGGTGCGAGGCCCTGTGCTCGCGCGTGTGCGCGCTCGCCGGGGAAACGCGCGTGTCGGAGGGTCTCCGGGCATGTACCCTACGTGTCGCACCGACGGGGTGTGGCGCAGCTTGGTAGCGCGTCCGCTTTGGGAGCGGAAGGTCGTCGGTTCGAATCCGGCCACCCCGACCACCAGTACGGCCCTCACGAAGATCGCGTTGTGGGCTGATTGCCGCTTGCGGTTACTATGCAAACTGCGTGCCCGTGTGTCTGATGGACCGGGCCCCATCCGCTGAAACGCTGAATCGCAGCGTTCCGGCAGAACCCCAAGCAGTCAGCCACAAGGAGACCGAACCGTGAAGAGCGCCGTGGAGACCCTGAACCCGACTCGGGTTCGGCTCACTGTTGAGGTGCCCTTCGAGGAGCTCAAGGACAGCCTCGACGCGGCGTACAAGAAGATCAACCAGCAGGTCACGGTGAAGGGCTTCCGCAAGGGCAAGATCCCGGCCCGCGTCATCGACCAGCGCTTCGGCCGCGGTGCGGTGCTGGAGGAGGCCGTCAACGACGCCCTCCCGAAGTTCTACACCGAGGCGGTCAACGAAGCCGACCTGAACCCGCTGGGCCAGCCTGAGGTCGACATCAAGGAGCTGAAGGACGGCGAGCTGCTGTCCTTCACCGCCGAGGTGGACGTCCGCCCCGAGATCGAGATCCCGGACTACTCCGGCATCGAGGTCGAGGTCGACGCCGTCGTCGTCACCGACGAGGACGTGGAGGAGTCGGTCGAGCAGCTGCGCGGCCGCTTCGCGTCCACCAAGGACGTCGAGCGCGCCGCCCAGGACGGCGACGTCGTCACGATCGACCTCGAGGCCAAGGTCGACGGCGAGGTGCTGCCGGACGGCGTCGCCTCCGACGTGTCCTACACCATCGGCTCGGGCGAGCTCCTCGAGGGCATCGACGAGGCCGTCAAGGGCCTGGAGGCCGGTGGCGAGACCACCTTCACCTCCCAGCTGAAGGGCGGCTCCGCCGAGGGCAAGGACGCCGAGGTCACCGTCAAGGTCACCAAGGTCTCCGCCCGTGAGCTGCCGGAGCTGGACGACGAGTTCGCGCAGATGGCGAGCGAGTTCGACACCCTGGACGAGCTCAAGGCGGACAGCCGCAAGCGCCTTGAGAACATGAAGCAGTACGACCAGGCCACGCAGGCCCAGGAGCGCGTCCTGGAGAAGCTCCTGGAGCTGGTCGAGGTCCCGATCCCCGAGAAGCTCCTCGCGGACGAGGTCCAGACCCGCAAGCACAACCTGGAGCACCACCAGCTCGGCCAGATGGGTCTGACCATCGAGAAGTACCTGGAGTTCCAGGGCAAGACGGTCGAGGAGTTCGACGCCGAGACCTCCGAGCAGGCGGTCAAGGGCATCAAGACCCAGTTCGTCCTCGACGCGCTGGTCAACAAGGAGAAGCTGGGCGTCAACCAGGAGGAGCTCACCGAGCACCTCATGCGGCGTGCGCAGTCCTCCGGCATGTCCCCCGACCAGTTCGCCCAGGCGGTCGTCGAAGGCGGCCAGGTCCCGATGCTGGTCGGCGAGGTCGCTCGCGGCAAGGCCCTCGCGGTCGTCGTCGAGAAGGCCAAGGTCACCGACACCAACGGTGAGGTCGTGGACCTCTCCGACGACGAGGACGAGGCCGAGGTGGCCGAGACCGCCGCCGAGGTCGTCGAGTCCGTCGTCGACGGTGACACCGAGGTGGCGGCCGACGAGGCCAAGTAACACCCCGGGCGAAGCCCACTGAGCAGTGCTCCGAAGGGCCCGGACGCGGTCGCGTCCGGGCCCTTCGGCATGGCCGCCGGAAGGCCCCGCGACCTTGCGCTCCGAGCGAACAGTTCGGGAAGCGGGATGGCGTTGTCCTACCTGCGCGTTAGGGTCCATGAATACGAGGGCACGGGAGTACCCGACGCCGGCGGGCATCGCCCGCCCGGTAGGTCCGCGCCCCAGAACAGACGCTGAGACGGCAAGTGGCCGTCGGAGACGAGCAGGTGGATACGTGACGAATCTGATGCCTTACGCCGCGGGTGAGCCGTCCATCGGTGGCGGCCTCGGTGACCATGTCTACAACCGGCTGCTCAGCGAGCGGATCATCTTCCTCGGGCAGCAGGTCGACGACGAGATCGCGAACAAGATCACGGCGCAGCTCCTGCTCCTGGCCGCCGAGCCGGACAAGGACATCTACCTGTACATCAACAGTCCGGGTGGCTCCGTGACGGCGGGCATGGCCGTGTACGACACCATGCAGTACATCAAGAACGACGTGGTCACCATCGGTATGGGCATGGCGGCCTCCATGGGCCAGTTCCTGCTCACCGGCGGTACGGCGGGCAAGCGCTTCGCGCTGCCGAACACCGACATCCTGATGCACCAGGGCTCCGCCGGCATCGGCGGCACCGCCACGGACATCAAGATCCAGGCCCAGTACCTGCTGCGCACGAAGCAGCGCATGGCTGAGATCACCGCCCTCCACTCGGGCCAGACGGTCGAGGCGATCATCCGCGACGGCGACCGCGACCGCTGGTTCACGGCGGAAGAGGCCAAGGCGTACGGCCTGATCGACGAGATCATCTCCGCCGCGTCCCTGGTCCCGGGCGGCGGTGGCACCGGGGCCTGATCCCGGCCCCCGGCGCGCGACTTCCCGTACGCCCGCCCGCCCGTACCAGGCAAGCCTCAGCCCGCAGAACGCCACCAGGACGGTGAACACCCAGATGTACATGAACAACCTCTCTCCCGCGAGCGGCCTCCACACCGGCGCGTCGGTGGACAACCGCTACGTCATCCCGCGCTTCGTCGAGCGCACCTCGCAGGGCGTGCGCGAGTACGACCCGTACGCGAAGCTCTTCGAGGAGCGCATCATCTTCCTCGGCGTGCAGATCGACGACGCCTCGGCCAACGACGTCATGGCGCAGCTGCTGTGCCTGGAGTCGATGGACCCGGACCGCGACATCTCCATCTACATCAACAGCCCCGGCGGCTCCTTCACCGCGCTGACGGCGATCTACGACACGATGCAGTTCGTGAAGCCTGACGTCTCGACGGTCTGCATGGGCCAGGCGGCCTCCGCCGCCGCGGTCCTGCTCGCCGCCGGCACCCCCGGCAAGCGCATGGCCCTGCCGAACGCCCGTGTGCTGATCCACCAGCCCTCCGGCGGCACCGGCCGTGAGCAGCTCTCCGACCTGGAGATCGCGGCCAACGAGATCCTCCGGATGCGTGACCAGCTGGAGACCATGCTGGCCAAGCACTCCACGACGCCGATCGAGAAGATCCGCGACGACATCGAGCGCGACAAGATCCTCACTGCCGAGGACGCGCTGGCGTACGGCCTGATCGACCAGGTCGTCGCCACGCGCAAGAGCTCGCACTGATCCTTGCCGCCAGTTGGCGTGGTCACGCTGCCGCATCCGGCGATGTGAACCACGTCAAGGGGGCCCCGTTCGGGGCCCCCGGCAAGGTACCGTCGGATATGAGGCACCAGGAGCGCTGAACCAGGCGTCTCCCAGGCGAAGGGGAAGCACCTCGTGGCACGCATCGGTGACGGCGGCGATCTGCTCAAGTGCTCGTTCTGCGGAAAGAGCCAGAAGCAGGTGAAGAAGCTCATCGCAGGACCCGGTGTGTACATCTGCGACGAGTGCATCGACCTCTGCAACGAGATCATCGAAGAGGAACTCGCGGAGACCTCCGAGGTCCGGTGGGAGGAACTCCCCAAGCCCCGTGAGATCTACGAGTTCCTGGAGAGCTACGTCGTCGGCCAGGAGCCGGCGAAGAAGGCGCTCTCGGTAGCGGTGTACAACCACTACAAGCGCGTCCAGGCCGGCGAGAACGGCGGCGCCCAGAGCCGGGACGACGCGATCGAGCTCGCGAAGTCCAACATCCTGCTGCTGGGCCCCACTGGCTCCGGCAAGACGCTCCTCGCGCAGACGCTCGCCCGCATGCTGAACGTCCCGTTCGCCATCGCCGACGCGACGGCGCTGACGGAGGCCGGCTATGTCGGCGAGGACGTCGAGAACATCCTGCTCAAGCTGATCCAGGCCGCCGACTACGACGTCAAGAAGGCCGAAACCGGGATCATCTACATCGACGAGATCGACAAGGTCGCCCGCAAGAGCGAGAACCCGTCGATCACGCGCGACGTGAGCGGTGAGGGCGTCCAGCAGGCCCTCCTGAAGATCCTGGAAGGCACGACCGCCTCGGTCCCGCCGCAGGGCGGCCGCAAGCACCCGCACCAGGAGTTCATCCAGATCGACACGACGAACGTGCTCTTCATCGTGGGCGGAGCCTTCTCCGGCCTCGAGAAGATCATCGAGTCGCGTGCGGGGGCCAAGGGCATCGGCTTCGCGGCGACCATCCGCTCGAAGCGGGAGATCGAGGCGAGCAACCAGTTCCAGGAGGTCATGCCGGAGGACCTGGTGAAGTTCGGGATGATCCCCGAGTTCATCGGTCGTCTGCCCGTCATCACCTCCGTGCACAACCTGGACCGCGAGGCCCTGCTCCAGATCCTCATCGAGCCGCGCAACGCGCTGGTCAAGCAGTACCAGCGGCTGTTCGAACTCGACGGTGTCGAGCTGGACTTCGAGCGCGAGGCGCTGGAAGCCATCGCGGACCAGGCGATCCTGCGCCAGACGGGCGCGCGGGGCTTGCGCGCCATCATGGAAGAGGTCCTGATGTCGGTGATGTACGAGGTCCCGTCCCGCAAGGACGTGGCCCGCGTGGTCATCACCTCGGACGTGGTCCGCTCCAACGTCAACCCGACGCTGGTCCCCCGGATCGTCCCGAAGGACCAGGGCCCGCACGAGAAGTCGGCGTAACCGACGCCAGGTTGTACGCGTAGGGGGCGCCCCGGCCGGTCGGCCGGGGCGCCCCCTTTCTCGTGCCGCGGGCCCGGTCAGGCCTTGGTGCGCGAGGTGTCGTAGAGCTTCGCGGCCAGAGCCGCGACCTCGTCGAGGGTGGCGCCGGGCCCGCCGGTCAGCATCGAGGCCGGGTCCAGGACGTTGATCGGGGCCAGCGTCGACTGATCGGCCCAGACGCAGGTCGGGACCTCCATGCCCGTGGGCGTCTTGCCCGTCGGGGGCTTGAGAGGCGTCATCTTGATGGTGGCGCACTTCAGCACGTTGCCCTTGAAGCCGGCCGGGGTGATGGGCTTGGGGGCGCCGACCAGCTCGGACTTGAAGCCCGAGGCCTGGGTCGCCTTGTTGGGCTGGCTGAAGGCGGCGAACCAGGCGTCGACCGTCTTCTCGGGGTCGGCGATCTCGCCCCAGTACCCCTTGGCGGTGAGCACCTTGCCCTTCTTGTCCCCACCGAACTGGTACTGGGCGCCGGTGGCGGTCGGGTTCTTCACGCCCAGCGCCTCGAAGTTGGCCTTCTCCTCCGGCTTGAGCGGGGCGTTGGGGTCGGGCGCACCGGGATCCTGCGGCCTCCCCTGGTAGCTGTCCACCGACTCGGGGAAGGCCAGTTTGTAGCCCTTGGTGTCGGCCGCCGCCGAGCCGCCGCCCGGGCCGCCGTCCTTCAGGAAGTACCAGCCGCCGCCCGCGATCACGGCCACGACCAGGACCACCGCGATGACGGCGCCGGCCTTCGACTTCTTCGGGGGCTGCGGGGGCATGCCGCCGTACGGGGGCTGCTGGTAGCCGTACTGCTGCTGGGGCGGCGGCTGCTGGGCGTAGCCCTGCGGCGGGAGGCCGGGCGGCGGGGGCTGCTGCGGGTAGCCGTAGCCGGGCTGCGGGGCGGGCTGGCCGTACGGCGGCGGCGGCGGGGGCTGCTGCCCGTACGGTCCGGGCTGTTGCGGCTGCTGTCCGTACGGCCCCGGCTGGTTGTAACTCATCCCGCGTCCCCCCATGAGGTTGCTTTATCTGTTCCTCACATCCTGTCGGAGGGGCGGCCGTGCCGGGGCGCCGGGGTCCCAGGCGTTACGGAACTACGACGCCGGGACCTCCATGACGGCCCGCAGCGCACGGGCCCGCTCCGCCAGCGACTCCATCGTGACCGGCGGGTTCTCGATCGGGACGGTGACCGTCACCAGGGAGCTGTGGTCGGCCCACATGCACAGCGGCAGGGACCCGCCGCCGATGGCGAGCGGCCCGCAGCGCATCGCGCCGCCTTCCGGCTTCCCGGCCTCGTGTTCCGTGATCTCCGCCTCCTTGACCCCCATGCCCTTGAGCGCGCCGGTGAGTTCGGCGCCCGGGTCCTTGTCGCCGAAGGTGCCGGACGCGCCGCTGACGACCAGCTGCGCGGTGCCCGCCTGGTCGGCGTACACCACGGCCACCCGCTCGTTGCCGTCCAACGCCCCCTGCCCCTTCTTGATGGCGTCCACGCGCGGCCCGGAGTCCTGCAGGGTCAGCGACTGGAAGGAGGCGGGCGGGACGAGCCGGTACCGGCCGGCGTCGTCGGGGACGTCGTCGCCCAGTACCGCGCCCATGGCCAGCCTGCCGATGGCCACCGCCGCGGCGGTGACCAGCACCGCGCCCGCGATCTTGAGGGTGCGCTTGGTCCTGGACGGTGCGGGCGGGCTCTGGACGGCGTACGGGGTGATCTCGTTCATGGTCGGCATCAGACGGGGTCGGAGCGGCCGAGGTCAACAGCAGGCCGCAGCGCGGTATCGATTCGTAACGGAGGCGGAGCCGCCCGTATCCTGGGCCCCGTGACAGAGAACACGCAGACACCCAGCGCCCCCAACTCCGAACTGCCGACCCAGTACGCGCCGGCCGAGGTAGAGGGGAAGCTCTACGAGCGCTGGGTGGAGCGTGGGTACTTCACGGCCGACGCGTCCAGCGAGAAGCCGCCGTACACCGTCGTCATCCCGCCGCCGAACGTCACGGGCTCCCTCCACCTGGGGCACGCTTTCGAGCACACCCTGATCGACGCCCTCACCCGCCGCAAGCGCATGCAGGGCTACGAGACGCTGTGGCAGCCCGGTATGGACCACGCCGGCATCGCCACCCAGAACGTCGTCGAGCGCGAGCTGGCCAAGGAGGGCAAGTCCCGCCACGACCTGGGTCGCGAGGCCTTCGTCGAGCGCGTCTGGCAGTGGAAGGCCGAGTCCGGCGGTCAGATCTCCGGGCAGATGCGCCGCCTCGGTGACGGCGTCGACTGGTCCCGTGAGCGCTTCACCATGGACGAGGGCCTCTCGCAGGCCGTCCAGACCATCTTCAAGAAGCTCTACGACGACGAGCTCATCTACCGCGCCGAGCGCATCATCAACTGGTGCCCGCGCTGCCTCACCGCGATCTCCGACATCGAGGTCGAGTACCAGGACGACGAGGGCGAGCTCGTCTCGATCCGCTACGGCGAGGGCGACGCCTCGATCGTTGTCGCGACCACCCGCGCCGAGACGATGCTCGGTGACACCGCCGTCGCCGTCCACCCCGAGGACGAGCGCTACAAGCACCTCGTCGGCACCGAGATCGAGCTGCCGCTCACCGGCCGCCGCATCCCGGTCGTCGCCGATGAGCACGTCGATCCCGAATTCGGCACGGGCGCCGTCAAGGTGACCCCGGCGCACGATCCGAACGACTTCGAGATCGGCCAGCGCCACGGTCTGCCGAACCTCGCCGTCATGGACGAGCGCGCCGTCATCACGGCGCACGGACCCTTCCAGGGCCTGGACCGGCTGGAGGCCCGTTCCGCCATCGTCGCCGCCCTGCGCGCCGACGGCCGGATCGTCGCCGAGAAGCGCCCGTACACGCACTCGGTCGGGCACTGCTCGCGCTGCAAGACCACCATCGAGCCCCGCCTGTCCCTCCAGTGGTGGGTCAAGGTCGGCCCGCTCGCCAAGGCCGCGGGTGACGCGGTCCGCGACGGCCGGGTCAAGATCCACCCGCAGGAGATGGAGAAGCGCTACTTCGACTGGGTCGACAACCTCCACGACTGGTGCATCTCGCGCCAGCTGTGGTGGGGTCACCGCATCCCGGTCTGGTACGGCCCGAACGGCGAGATCGTCTGCGTCGGCCCGGACGAGCAGCCTCCCACGGGCGAGGGTTGGCACCAGGACTCCGACGTCCTGGACACCTGGTTCTCCTCCGGCCTGTGGCCCTTCTCCACGCTCGGCTGGCCCGAGCGCACCGACAGCCTGGCGAAGTTCTACCCGAACTCCGTCCTGGTCACCGGCTACGACATCCTCTTCTTCTGGGTCGCCCGGATGATGATGTTCGGCCTCTACGCGATGGACGGCACCCCGCCGTTCCACACCATCGCCCTCCACGGCATGGTCCGCGACGAGCGCGGCAAGAAGATGTCGAAGTCCTTCGGCAACGCCGTCAACCCGCTGGACTGGATGGACAAGTACGGCTCGGACGCCGTCCGCTTCACCCTGGCCAAGGGCGCCAACCCGGGTGTCGACGTCCCGATCGGCGAGGACTGGGTCCAGGCTTCCCGCAACTTCGCCAACAAGATCTGGAACGCCACGCGCTTCGCGCTGATGAACGGCGCCACGATCGAGGGCGAGCTGCCGGCCCCGGAGCAGATGTCGGCGACCGACCGGTGGATCCTGTCGCGGCTCAACAAGACCGTGGCGGAGGTCGACGCGTTCTACGAGGACTACCAGTTCTCGAAGCTCAGCGAGGCCCTCTACCACTTCGCGTGGGACGAGGTCTTCGACTGGTACGTCGAGCTGTCGAAGACGACGTTCTTCGCGGGCGGCGAGGGCGCCAAGGTCTCGGGCCGGGTCCTGGGCGAGGTCCTGGACACCACGCTGCGCCTGCTGCACCCGATCGTCCCCTTCGTCACGGACACCCTGTGGACCACCCTGACCGGCGGCGAGTCCCTCGTCATCGCCGAGTGGCCCAAGGACAGCGGTTTCCGCGACGAGGCCGCCGAGGCCGAGATCGAGAACCTCCAGGCCGTCGTCACCGAGGTCCGCCGCTTCCGCGCCGACCAGGGTCTGCAGCCCGGCCAGAAGGTCCCGGCCCGCCTGGACCTCGCGGGGACCGCGCTGGCCGCGCACGAGGGGGCCATCCGCCAGCTGCTGCGCCTCCAGCCGGAGGGCGAGGACTTCAGCGCCACCGCCACCCTGCCGGTCGCGGGCGCCACGGTCGCGCTGGACCTGTCCGGCACCATCGACGTGGCCGCCGAGCGCAAGCGGCTCTCCAAGGACCTCGGCGCCGCCGAGAAGGAGAAGCAGCAGGCCGAGGCGAAGCTCGGGAACGAGGCCTTCCTGGCCAAGGCTCCGGACAACGTCGTGGACAAGATCAAGGGCCGGCTGGCCAAGGCCGGGGCGGACATCGCCCGGATCCAGGCCCAGCTGGACGCGCTCCCGCCCGCCTAGCCACCGCGTACGAGAGGCCCCCGTACCGTCGTTCCGCGACGGGGCGGGGGCCTCTCGCATGGGGATGGGCTCCCGAATTCGTGCCGTATTTCCCTCCACATCTCCCGTCCCCTGATCCGATGCGGGTCGCGACCACGGATGATGGAGGACATGTACGTCAAGTCGGCCGCCTCGGCGCCGCACCGGGTCGTGGCCTTCGGCCGCCGGCTCGCCGGGGCCTGGACGTCCTCACCCCGGGGGCTGGACGTCCTCACGGCGCTGAGCTGCCTGGCCCTGGTGGCACTGGACCTGCCCGGCCTCGCCGCCGCCGACAACTCCCTGGACGGATGGCTCGCCGCCCTCGTGCTCGCCGCGGGGTGCGCCACGCTGCTGGTGCGGCGCCGGATGCCGTGGGTGGCGTACGTCACGGCCCTGCTGTTCGTCGGCTGGCTGCACGAGCTCACGCTGATCCAGTTCGCGCTGTACTCCGTCGGCCGCTACCGGGGGCGCCGGGCCGGGATCCTGGCCACCCTCGGCTACGTCGCCTTCGCGCTCGCCGTGTTCAGCGTGCCGGGCTGGCCCGGGCCGAAGGCCGAGTCCCTCAGCGCCTTCCTCAGCCTGGTGGTGCCGATCGGGGTGCTCGCCTCGGCCGTCGGGATCGCCGCCTGCCGGCACGACCTGGTGCGCGAGCTCGGGGCCCGGCGGGCCGAGTCGGCCGTGCTGAACGCCGTCCAGCAGGAGCGCACTTCGGTCGCCCGCGACGTCCACGACTTCGTCGGGCGGGAGCTGACCCTGCTGACGGTGCGCTCCGAGGTGCTGTCGACGCGGGCGCGCGAGACGGCGTACGCGAAGGACTTCGAGGAGCTGGCCGACACCGCGCGACGGGCGCACCTGGTGCTGAACGAGATCATCGTGCAGCGCGGGGAGCGGGCTTCGACCCCCGGCGTGGACGGGCTGGGAGCGCTGGCGCGGGAGAGCGGGCGGGCCGGTTCGCCGGTGCGGCTGTCGATGGATCCCCGGGCACGCGCCCTGTCGCCGCTGCGGCAGGCGGCGGTCTACCGGGTGGTGCAGGAGTGCCTGACGAACGCGGCCAAGCACGCCCACGGTGAGACGATCGAGGTGTCGATCGCCACGGACGGCCCGCAGCTGCGGATCGTCGTCAGCAACGCCCTCCCGGACCGCGCCGCGGGCCGCGCCCCCGTCTCGGCGGGAACCGGTACGGCGAGCATGTCCGAGCGCGTCCGCAGCCTGGGCGGCACCCTGACGGCGACGCGCACTGAGGACTCGTACGAGGTCCTGGCCACCCTCCCGCGCGCCTAGGCCCTGTCCGGAGGGGCCCGCCCTGACCGGGACCACGGACGGCTCAACGAGGACGATCGCGTGTCCCGTGCGCAGACGAGGGTGTCGGCGGTGCCTGGATTCATCCCCACGCCGGTGCCGGCCTGCGGCATTCGGTCCCCGATGGCGATACGGACGCATTCGGTGCCGAACGTCCCGAAACAGCCGGGCCGAAAGTCCAGCGGTCCCTCGTCCGTAGACTGGGTGCGTGAGTGAGCAGCAGCCCGAGAGCCACGACCGCCCTGACGTCGACCCCGACGACTCCTTCGACGAGTTCGACCAGATAGTGGCGGAAGAATCCGACCGCGACCCCGACCTGGCGGTGATCGAGGCCGGGAGCCGCACCCTGCGCGCCCAGGCCGGACCGCCCCAGGGCGGCGACCCGGTGCCGTCCCGCCCGGAGGACCCGGAGGTGGCGAAGGCACTGCTGGAGGTGGAGCAGGAGCTGGCCACCCGCTGGGGTGAGACCAAGCTGGAGCCGTCGGTCAGCCGCATCGCCGCGCTGATGGACGTACTGGGGGAGCCGCAGCGCGCGTACCCCTCGATCCACGTCACCGGCACCAACGGCAAGACCAGCACCGCCCGCATGATCGAATCCCTGCTGAACGCCTTCGAACTGCGCACCGGCCGCTACACCAGCCCGCACGTGCAGTCGGTCACCGAGCGGATCAGCCTGGACGGGGCGCCGATCAGCGCCGAGCGCTTCGTCGAGGCGTACCACGACATCAAGCCGTACGTGGAGATGGTCGACGCCGCCGAGGAGTACCGGCTGTCGTTCTTCGAGGTGCTCACCGGCATGGCGTACGCGGCCTTCGCGGACACGCCCGTCGACGTGGCCGTGGTCGAGGTCGGCATGGGCGGCAGCTGGGACGCCACCAACGTGATCGACGGCTCGGTCGCGGTGGTCACCCCGATCAGCCTCGACCACACCGACCGGCTCGGCTCCACGCCCGGCGAGATCGCCCAGGAGAAGGGCGGCATCATCAAGCAGGGCGCCACCGTGATCCTGGCGCAGCAGCCGGTGGACGCGGCGCAGGTGCTGCTGAAGAAGGCCGTGGAGGTCGACGCGACCGTGGCCCGGGAGGGCATGGAGTTCGGCGTCGTCTCCCGCGAAGTGGCGGTCGGCGGCCAGATGCTGACGCTGCGCGGGGTGGGCGGCGAGTACGACGGCATCTTCCTGCCGCTGTACGGCGCCCACATGGCGCACAACGCGGCGGTCGCGCTGGCCGCCGTCGAGGCCTTCTTCGGCGTCGGCGCGGAGCACGCGCGCGAGCTGGACGCGGACACCGTACGCAAGGCCTTCGCCTCGGTGACCTCGCCGGGCCGCATGGAGGTCGTACGCCGCAGCCCCACCGTGGTCCTGGACGCGGCGCACAACCCGGCGGGCGCGCGGGTCACCGCGGAGGCGGTCACCGAGGCGTTCGGCTTCAGCCGCCTGATCGGGGTCGTGGCCGCGAGCGAGGGCAAGGACGTCAGGGGGGTCCTGGAGGCCTTCGAGCCGATCTTCGCCGAGGTCGTCGTCACGGAGAACTCCAGCCACCGGGCGATGGGCGCCGACGAACTGGCGGCCGTCGCGGTCGAGGTCTTCGGCCCCGACCGGGTGCGGGTGGAGCCGCGGCTGGACGACGCGCTGGAGGCCGCCGTCACCCTGGCGGAGGAAGAGGCGGAGTACGGAGGGGCCGGAGTCCTGGTGACCGGTTCCGTGATCACGGTGGGCGAGGCCCGCCTGCTGTTCAAGAGGGGCTGAGGAATCGATGCGCACGCTCTGCGCGAGCACGCTGATCGGTGAATTCTTCATCGTCGGCTTCGCGGGCCTGGTGGCCATGAAGAACCCGGACCTGACGCAGGCCCAGGTGTGGACGGTCTGCGGTGTGACGATGCTGCTGTCGGTGCTGCTGTGCGGGATGCTGTCGCGCCCCGGCGCGGTGCAGCTCGGCTGGGCGCTGCAGATCGGGCTGATCGCGAGCGGGTTCGTGGTCCCCATGATGTTCGTCCTGGGCGCGCTCTTCGCCGCCCTGTGGTGGTGCTCGGTGCACTACGGCCGGAAGATCGACACGGTGAAGGCCCGGTGGGCCGCGCAGAGCGAGGCGCAGGCCTGAGCCCCACGAGTTCCACAGGGGTCCGGGGCCCGCGCGACGGCGTCACCGGGCCCCTGTAGCCTCGGGTAACCGCACCCGTATGCCGCAAGGAGTTACAACATGACCCAGCGCACGCTCGTCCTGCTCAAGCCGGACGCGGTCAGGCGTGGCCTGGTGGGCGAGATCATCGGCCGGTTCGAGCGCAAGGCCGGCTGGACCATCCCCGCGCTGGAGCTGCGCACGCTCGAGCGGAACATCCTGGAGCAGCACTACGCCGAGCACGTGGGGCGCCCGTTCTACGAGCCGCTCATGGGCTTCATGTCGAGCGGTCCGGTCGTCGCCCTGGTGGTCGAAGGGGAACGCGTGATCGAGGGGGTCCGCCAGCTGGCCGGACCGACCGACCCGATCGCCGCGGCGCCGGGCTCCATCCGCGGTGACTTCGGCACCATCACCCGGGAGAACCTGATCCACGCCTCGGACTCCGAGGAGTCCGCGGAGCGCGAGCTGAAGCTGTTCTTCCCCGCGCTGTGAGCACTCCTTCCTGACGTGACATCAGCCAAATAGCGCTCATGACCTGGGGCGACCGAAGTAATTTCGGTCGCCCTTCGGTATATCCGGCCGCGAGCGGGAACGTCTGGACAGAACACGACGTCACCACTGAGGGGGCGGGTATCCGTTCCGGCGCGATTGCCGGAGTCCCGTCGCGCGATGTCCGTACGTGCGGCACTACGATGGGGCCTCCACCCACACACCCACCTCGCCGACCTGACAGCAGCCGCTATCAAGTGGAAGGCCAGACGCTCCTCATGGGGAACAAGGGGAACAACATGTCGTTCATCGGCCGTGACATGGCGATCGACCTCGGGACCGCCAACACGCTGGTGTACGTGAGGGGCCGGGGAATCGTCCTGAACGAGCCGTCCGTGGTCGCCATCAACACGAACACCGGCGGCATCCTGGCGGTCGGCACCGAGGCGAAGAAGATGATCGGCCGGACGCCCGGCAACATCGTCGCCGTACGGCCCCTCAAGGACGGCGTGATCGCCGACTTCGAGATCACCGAGCGGATGCTCCGGTACTTCATCCTCAAGATCCACAAGCGCCGCTACCTGGCCCGCCCCCGCGTGGTGGTCTGCGTGCCCTCCGGCATCACCGGAGTGGAGCGCCGCGCCGTCATCGAGGCGTCCACGCAGGCCGGTGCCCGTCAGGTGCACATCATCGAGGAGCCGATGGCCGCCGCCATCGGTGCGGGCCTGCCCGTCCACGAGGCCACCGGCAACATGGTCGTGGACATCGGCGGCGGCACCACCGAGGTCGCCGTCATCTCCCTCGGCGGAATCGTCACGGCACAGTCCATCCGGGTGGCCGGTGACGAGCTGGACAACGCGATCATCCAGCACATCAAGAAGGAGTACTCGCTCCTCCTCGGCGAGCGCACCGCCGAGCAGATCAAGATCACCATCGGGTCGGCGTACGACCTCGACAAGGACGAGCACACCGAGATCCGCGGCCGCGACCTCGTCTCCGGCCTGCCGAAGACCGTCGTCATCTCGGCCGCCGAGGTGCGCAAGGCCATCGAGGAACCCGTCAACGCCATCGTCGACGCGGTCAAGACCACCCTCGACAAGTGCCCGCCGGAGCTCTCCGGCGACATCATGGACCGGGGCATCGTCCTGACCGGCGGCGGAGCGCTGCTGCGCGGCCTCGACGAGCGGCTGCGCCGGGAGACCGGCATGCCGATCCACATCGCGGAGGACCCCCTCGACTCGGTCGCGCTCGGCTCCGGCAAGTGCGTAGAGGAGTTCGAGGCGCTGCAGCAGGTTCTGGACGCCCAGCCCCGGCGTTGACCAAACCCCTGGTAATGGGGCATGCGGAACACAAGGATCCGCCGTACGGGTGCTACCGCGCCCGTGCGGCGGATCGTTGATATACAGGCACGGTCCGGTCAAGCCCCGGCTCCGCCGGAGTGGCTTCACCGCACGAGGGATCTACGAGGAAGGCACGGCCGCCGCACGTGAGGGACACACGAGAGAGCCGGCTGCTCCTGGTGCTTCTGATCGCCATCGCGTTCGCATTGATCACGGTGGACATCAGAGCGGGCGAGGAGTCGCCGGTCGACGGTGCCCGACAGGCCGCCGCCGCGGTCTTCGGGCCGGTCGAGAAGGGCGTGGCGACCGCGGTGGACCCGGTCGCCAACGCCATAGGGGCCGTACGCGACTCCGGTGAGCGCCACAACCGGATCGCGACGCTCGAACGCGAGAACGCCGCGCTCAAGGCCAAGCTGGGCAGCGACGAGCAGACCCGCAGCCGGATCCACGAGCTCGACGAGATGCTCAAGCGGGCCGGCGCCGGACAGTACGGCATCAAGGGCGCCGAAGTCATCGCGATAGGAGCGGCCCAGGGCTTCTCCTGGACCGTCACCATCGACGCGGGCAGCAAGGACGGCATCGAGCGCGACATGACCGTCCTCAACGGCGACGGACTGGTCGGCCGGGTCACCACCGTCGGCCCCGACACCGCCACCGTGCTGCTCGCCAACGACCCCGACTTCACCGTCGGCACCCGCCTGGAGAAGACCGGCGAACTCGGCTTCGCCACCGGCCAGGGCGACCGCGCCCTGTCCGTCCAGATGCTCAACGGCAAGGCCAAGGTCAGCCCCGGCGACCGCCTGGTCACCTTCGGCTCCCGGGCCAACAAGCCCTTCGTCCCCGGCGTCCCGCTCGGTGAGGTGGTCCGCGTCGACCCGTCCGGCGGCGGCCTCACCCGCACCGTGCACGTGCGCCCGTTCGTCGGCTTCTCCCGCCTCGACATCGTCGCCGTGGTCGTGATGCCGCCCCGCGAGGACCCGCGCGACGCCGTCCTGCCGCCCAAGCCCGAGCCCCCGAAGCCCATGCCGACGGTCACCGTCACGGTCACGCCCTCCCCGAGCGTCTCCGGCCGGCCCGCCGACGAGGAGGAGAGCTGAGCCATGCGCTTCAACCGGATCCTGCTCTCCTCCGCCCTCGTCGTGGTCGCCCTCGTCGTCCAGGTCACCATCCTGGGCCGGCTCCAACTCCCCGGCGCCGTCCCCGATCTGCTGCTGCTCACCGTCGTCGCCCTGTCCCTGGTGTACGGGTCGACCTCCGGCGCCCTGCTCGGCTTCAGCGCCGGACTGCTCGCCGACCTGGCCCCGCCCGCCGACCACGCCGCCGGCCGCTACGCCCTCGTGCTCTGCGTCATCGGCTACCTCGTCGGCCTCGCCCGCCCGGACAGCGGGCGCTTCCGCTCGGCCTGGGGCCCGATGCTCACCGTGGTCGCCGCCGCGTTCGGCTCGATCCTGCTCTACGTCGCCCTGGGCGCCCTGGTCGGCGACACCGCGGAACGCCACGTCGGCCTAGGCGGTCTGCTGTTCACCGCCATTCTCTACGACCTGCTGCTCGCTCCGTTCACGGTGCCGTTCGTCATGGCCCTGGCCCGCCGCGCCGAGAACGACCCGATGGCGGTGGCGGCGAACGGGGGACAGCCGCAGGGGACCGACGTCTCCTCCGGCTGGCTGGCCGGCGGAACCGGCCTGCGCATCGGCAGCCAGCGCGGCGGACTGCGGCTCAGGAGCTCGCGCAGCCTGGCCAACAAGGCCGGCCGGATAAAGGGCGTCAAAGGCGTGAAGAGCGTCAGGAAGCTGTGACGGGGGAACATTCGTGACCAACATTCCCGAGACCGGCCGCACCCCCAGGGTGCAGATCCGGCTCGTCATCATTCAGGTGCTCGTCTTCTCGCTGCTGTTCACGCTCGGCGGGCGCCTGTGGTACCTGCAGATCCGCAACGGCCACGAGTACGCCGACGAGGCCAGGAGCAACCACGTCCAGCGCGTGGTGCAGCCCGCCGTGCGCGGCTCCATCCTGGACGCCCGCGGCGTCCCGCTCGCGGACAACGAGACCCGCCTGGTGGTCTCCGCGTCCCGCACCGAGCTGATGAGGATAAAGGACAGGGGCAAGGCCGTTCTGACCCGCCTCGCCGAAGTCCTGGACATGAAGCCGCAGGACGTCATGGACAAGGTGCGGCTCTGCGACTCCCAGACCCCCAAGCCCTGCTGGAACGGCTCCCCGTACCAGCCGATCCCGGTCACGCTGGAGGCCACCACCCAGCAGGCCCTCCAGATCCGCGAACGCCCCGAGGACTTCCCCGGCATCACCGCCGAGCCCACCGCCGTACGCCGCTACCCGGCGCCCGGCGCGGCCCGCACCTCGCAGGTGCTCGGCTACCTCTCCCCGGTCACCGACGACGAGATCCAGAAGGCCAAGGACACCGACTCGCCGCATCTGCGCTCGGACCAGGTCGGCCGCTCCGGGATCGAGCGCACGTTCGACAAGGAGTTGCGCGGCAAGGCGGCGGTCACCTCGTACGAGGTCGACAACCTCGGCCGGGTCATGGGCCAGACGAAGTCCGACCCGGGCGTGGCCGGGTCCACCCTTGTCACCAGCATCGATGCCAGGGTCCAGTCCGTCGCCGAGTACGAGCTGCACCAGGCGATGAAGACCGTCCGCCAGGAGACCGACAAGATCACCGGCCGCAAGTACGAGGCCGACGCGGGCGCCGTGGTCGTGATGGAGACGAAGACCGGCCGCGTCGTCGCGATGGCCTCGCAGCCCGACTACGACCCCAACGTCTGGGTCGGCGGCATCTCCGGCCAGGACTACGCCAAGCTCACCAGCGAGAATTCCAACTACCCGCTGCTCAACCGGGCCATCCAGGGCCAGGCCCCCGCGGGCTCCATCTTCAAGGTGGTGTCGGCGAGCGCGGCCGTGCGGGCCGGCTACCCCTTCGACGGCAGCTACAACTGCAGCGCCTCGTACAACATGGGCGGCCGGAGCTTCGCGAACTTCGAGTCCAAGGGCCACGGCCCCATCTCCCTCGGCGAGGCCCTCAAGTTCTCCTGCAACACCGTCTTCTACGCCCTCGGGCACAAGGAGTGGAACCGCGACGGCGGCCTGAGCCCCAACAAGGACACCCACGACTGGTTCTACAAGACCGCCCGGGAATTCGGACTCGGCTCCGAGACCGGGATCGACCTGCCGAACGAGGTCACCGGCCGGATCCCCGACCGCCAGTGGAAGAAGAGCTTCTGGGAGGCCAACAAGGCCTCCTGGTGCAAGCAGGGCAAGAAGGGCGGCACTTACGTCGAGCAGATCGCCTACGAGAACTGCCTCGAAGGCAACCAGCTGAAGGCTTTCGACAGCATCAACTTCGCCATCGGCCAGGGCGACGTCCTCGTCACCCCCATCCAGATGGCCACCGCCTACGCCGCCATCAGCAACGGCGGCACCCTCAACAACCCCACCGTCGGCAAGGCCGTGATCAGCCCCGACGGCAAGATCCAGGAGATCAAGCCCACGTCCCACGGAAAGCTGCCGGTCGACGCCAAGACCGTCAGCGACCTCGACAAGGCCCTGCGCACCGTCGTCGAGCCCGGCGGCACGGCCGCCTGGCGGTTCGGCGGCTGGCCGCAGGACAAGATCCCGATGCGGGCCAAGACCGGCACCGCCCAGGTCTACGGCAAGCAGACCACCTCGTGGCTGGCGACCTACACCGACGACTTCACGATCGTGATGACGATCTCCCAGGGTGGCACCGGATCCGGCGCCTCGGGTCCCGCCGTGCGCAACATCTATAACGCGATGTACGGCCTCACCATGGACGGCAAGCAGGACCTCGGCAAGGCCCTGCTGCCCAAGCCGCAGGCGGCGCTGCCCGCCGTCCAGCCCGACGGCACCATCGAGGCTCCCGAGATCAGGCCGTACGTGCCCCCGTCCCCGGAGGAGCTCGCGCCGCCCGCGCTCGCCGGTCCGCCTCCCCTGCTGCATGACTGAGACGAATGATGCAGACCGCCAACAAGTTTTCCGTATCCCGGTACGAACCCAAGAAGGGCCCGCTCGCCCGGCTGACGGCCCGTGACTCGGTCCTGCGCCGGCTCGACTGGCCGATACTGCTGTCCGCGCTCGCGCTGTCGCTGATCGGCGCCCTGCTGGTGTGGTCCGCGACCCGCCACCGGGACACCCTCAACCAGGGCGACCCGCAGTACTTCCTCTGGCGCCACCTGCTCAACACCGGCATCGGCCTGGTCCTGATGATCGGGACGGTCCTGCTCGGCCACCGCACCCTGCGCGGTGCGGTGCCGGTCCTGTACGGGCTCTCGCTGGTGCTGGTCGCGGCCGTGCTCACCCCGCTCGGCGCCACCATCAACGGCGCCCACGCCTGGATCGTCGTCGGCGGCGGCTTCTCGCTCCAGCCGTCCGAGTTCGTGAAGGTCACGATCATCCTGGGGATGGCGATGCTGCTGGCCGCCCGCGTGGACGCGGGCGACCTGGAGCATCCCGAGCACCGGACCGTGGTCAAGGCGCTGTGCCTGGCCGCCGCGCCCATGGGCATCGTGATGCTGATGCCCGACCTGGGGTCGGTCATGGTGATGGTCGTGATCACGCTGGGGGTGCTGCTGGCCTCCGGCGCCTCCAACCGCTGGGTGCTCGGGCTGATCGGCGCCGGGACGGTCGGCGCGATCCTGATATGGCAGCTGGGCGTGCTCGACCAGTACCAGATCAACCGCTTCGCCGCCTTCGCCAACCCCGAGCTCGACCCCTCGGGCGCCGGCTACAACACCAACCAGGCGCGGATCGCGATCGGCGGCGGCGGACTCCTGGGCGCGGGCCTGTTCAAGGGCCCCCAGACCACCGGACAGTTCGTGCCGGAGCAGCAGACCGACTTCGTGTTCACGGTGGCGGGTGAGGAGCTCGGCTTCGTCGGCGGCATCGTGATCCTCGCCCTGCTCGGGGTGGTGCTGTGGCGGGCCTGCGTGATCGCCCGCGAGACCACCGAGCTGTACGGGACCATCGTGGCCGCCGGGATCATCGCCTGGTTCGCCTTCCAGGCTTTCGAGAACATCGGGATGAACCTGGGCATCATGCCGGTGGCGGGTCTGCCGCTGCCCTTCGTGTCCTACGGAGGATCGTCGATGTTCGCCGTGTGGGTGGCGGTCGGGCTGCTGCAATCCATCCGGGTGCAGCGGCCGATGTCGGCCTGAGACGCCCTCCGAGACGGGGTGAGCGGGCGGGAGCGGCGCTCCCGCCCGCGCTCCCACCGCGATCCGGCCCGATCGGGACTAGATTCGATCCATGGCGGAGACGAAGCGCGAGATCGAGCGGAAATTCGAGTTCACGCGGACCGACGCGAAGCCGTCGGCGCGGTCGAAGAAGGCTGCCAGGTCAAGGGCCGCGGCGTCCGGAAAGGCCGCGGCGTCCCGAAAGGCCGTGCGCAAACGGCTGCCGGACCTGACCGGTACGGCCGCCATCGCCGCCGTACGCGACAAGGGCGCCACCCACCTCGACGCCGTCTACTACGACACCCCCGACCAGCGGCTCGCCGCCGACGGCCTCACCCTGCGGCGCAGGACCGGCGGCGCCGACGCCGGCTGGCACCTGAAACTGCCCGTCTCCCCGGGCGTCCGCGACGAGATCCACGCCCCCCTCGCCGACACCGTCCCCCGCGCCCTCACCGCGCTCCTCCGCTCGCGCGTACGCGGCGCCCCGCTGGAGCCGCAGGTCCGGCTCCGCTCCGAGCGCCACGTCAGCCACCTGCTGGACGGCGACGGAACCCTCCTCGCGGAACTCGCCACCGACGCCGTGCGCGCCGAGCGCGGCGAGGCCGTCACCGCCTGGACCGAGGTCGAGGTGGAACTCGCAGACGGGACCGACCCCGCGCTGCTCGACGCCGTCGAGAAGAGGTTCCGCAAGGCCGGACTCCGGGTCAGCGACGCCCCGTCCAAAGTCGCCAGGGCCCTCTCCGAGACCGGGCTCCCGCCGCCGGCCAGGCCGCAGGAGTCCCCAGAGGGCACGGCGGGCGCGTACGTCCTGTCGTACCTGCGCGAACAGCGCGACGCCCTGATCGCCAAGGACCCCGCCGTACGCCGCGACCTGCCCGACTCCGTCCACCAGATGCGGGTCGCCACCCGAAGGCTGCGCAGCGCCCTGGCCACGTACCGCAGGGTGCTGGACCGGGCCGCCACCGATCCGCTCCGCGACGAACTGCGCTGGCTCGCCACCGAACTCGGCGCCGACCGCGACCGCGAAGTGCTGCGGGAGCGGCTGCGCGGCCGGCTCGGCGAACTCCCGCCCAGCCTCCTCCTGGGCCCGGTCCGCGACCGGCTGCGCATCTGGAACGCCACGCGCCGCACCGGCACCCGGCGCCAGGTCCTCGCCGTCCTCGACAAACAGCGGTACCTGACCCTGCTGGACTCGCTCGACGCCCTGCTGGCCGAGCCACCGCTCCTCAAAGCCGCCGCGCGCCCCGCCGAACGCGTCCTGCCGAAGGAGGTGCTGGACGACTGGGACCGCCTGGCCCGCCGGGTCGCCGCGGCGCTGGCCCTGGAGCCGGGGCCGGAGCGGGACCAGGCCCTGCACGCCGCCCGCAGGGCGGCGAAACGCGCCCGCTACGCGGCCGAGGCGGCGACCGCGGCCCTCGGCAAACCCGCGCGGCGCCCGGCCAAGGCCGCGAAGAAGGTGCAGCGCCTGCTCGGCGACCACCGCGACGGCGTCCTCGCCCGGCTGACCCTGCGCGACATCGCCGTCCAGGCGGCGGCCGCGGGGGAGTCGGCCTTCACCTGGGGGATCCTGTACGGCCGCGAGGAAGCCCTCGCCGACCGGCACGAACGGGAGTTCCCGGAGGTCTGGGCCAAGGCTTCGAAGCCGCGCCTGCGGGCCGGGCTGAAGTGATGTCCGGCAGCGATCCCCGGAATGATCACGTGGCGGCGGCGGCCGTGCCCCGGGGTACGCTTGAGAGTCGCCCCCTGCCCACTTCACGAAAGTCGCGTGAATGTCCGAGTCGGTCTTCCCACAGCTCGAAGCTCTGCTCCCGCATGTGCAGAAGCCCATCCAGTACGTCGGTGGTGAGCTGAACTCCACCGTCAAGGACTGGGACAGCACCGACGTCCGCTGGGCGCTGATGTACCCGGACGCGTACGAGGTGGGGCTGCCCAACCAGGGCGTCATGATCCTCTACGAAGTGCTGAACGAGCGCGAGGGCGTGCTCGCGGAGCGCACGTACTCGGTGTGGCCGGACCTCGAAGCGCTGATGCGCGAGCACAAGGTCCCGCAGTTCACCGTGGACTCGCACCGGCCGGTCAGCGCCTTCGACGTCTTCGGGCTCTCCTTCTCCACCGAGCTCGGCTACACCAACATGCTGACGGCGCTGGACCTCGCGGGCATCCCGCTGGAGGCCCGCAACCGTACGGTCGACCACCCCATCGTCCTCGCCGGCGGCCACGCGGCCTTCAACCCCGAGCCGATCGCGGAATTCATCGACTGCGCGATCATCGGCGACGGCGAGCAGGCCGTCCTCGACATGACCGAGATCATCCGCGCGTGGAAGGCGGAGGGCCGCCCGGGCGGGCGCGAGGAAGTCCTTCTGCGCCTCGCCAAGACCGGCAACGTCTACGTGCCCGGCTTCTACGACGTCGAGTACCTGCCGGACGGCCGCATCGGCCGCGTCGTCCCGAACCGCTCCGGCGTGCCGTGGCGCGTGTCCAAGCACACCGTCATGGACCTCGACGAGTGGCCCTACCCCAAGCAGCCGCTGGTCCCGCTCGCCGAGACCGTCCACGAGCGGATGTCCGTCGAGATCTTCCGCGGCTGCACCCGCGGCTGCCGTTTCTGCCAGGCCGGCATGATCACGCGACCCGTGCGGGAGCGAAGCATCACCGGCATCGGCGAGATGGTGGAGCGCGGGCTGAAGGCCACGGGCTTCGAGGAGGTCGGCCTCCTCTCGCTCTCCTCGGCGGACCACACCGAGATCGCCGACATCGCCAAGGGCCTCGCGGACCGCTACTCGGACGACAAGGTGGGCCTGTCCCTGCCGTCGACCCGGGTGGACGCCTTCAACGTCGACCTGGCCAACGAGCTGACCCGCAACGGCCGTCGGTCCGGCCTCACCTTCGCCCCCGAGGGCGGCTCCGAGCGCATGCGCAAGGTCATCAACAAGATGGTCTCGGAAGAGGACCTGATCCGCACCGTCGCCACCGCCTACGGCAACGGCTGGCGCCAGGTGAAGCTGTACTTCATGTGCGGCCTGCCGACCGAGACCGACGAGGACGTCCTCCAGATCGGCGACATGGCGGTCAACGTCATCGCCAAGGGCCGCGAGGTCTCCGGCCAGAACGACATCCGCTGCACGGTGTCGATCGGCGGCTTCGTGCCGAAGCCCCACACCCCGTTCCAGTGGGCGCCGCAGCTGTCGGCCGAGGAGACGGACGCCCGCCTGGGCAAGCTCCGCGACAAGATCCGCGGCGACAAGAAGTACGGCCGCTCCATCGGTTTCCGCTACCACGACGGCAAGCCGGGCATCGTCGAGGGCCTGCTCTCGCGCGGCGACCGCCGCATCGGCGACGTCATCCGCGCCGTCTACGAGTCGGGCGGCCGCTTCGACGGCTGGCGCGAGCACTTCTCGTACGACCGCTGGATGCAGGCGGCGGAGAAGACGCTGCCCGCCTACGGCGTGGACGTCGCCTGGTACACGACGCGCGAGCGCACGTACGAGGAAGTCCTGCCCTGGGACCACCTGGACTCGGGCCTGGACAAGGACTGGCTGTGGGAGGACTGGCAGGACGCCCTCGACGAAACCGAGGTCGAGGACTGCCGCTGGACACCGTGCTTCGACTGCGGCGTGTGTCCTCAGCTCGACACCCAGATCCAGATCGGCCCGACCGGCCAGAAGCTGCTCCCGCTGTCGGTCGTGAAGTGACGCCGGGCTGAGCCCGCACCGGTTGTGCCCCCCACCGTCCACGGTGGGGGGCACAGTCATGAGGACGGCCGTCCTCAGGTCTGACGGATGCTGTTTGCGTCCGGGGCGCCCGGAGGCGCATGGCCCGGCAGCGTCGTGGACTCGTCGGTGCCGGGGGGACCACACGGGGCGGTGACGCACTGCCACGGGGAGCCGGGCCCCGGGGCCACCACGTCCGGCGACCCGCCCTTGCCGGGACGCTTGTCGCCCCACTTCCAGTCGCCCCACTTGCCGGGACGGTCCTTGTTCGACCCATCCTCGTCGGGGATGACGATGACGCGGTTGCCGGGGCCGTCGGGGAACAGCAGAAGGGTGGACTTGGTGCCGGAGTCGCCGCCCTCGCCGTCCGCCACGACCGTGTGCGGCGTCCCGGGGGTGGCGGCGAAGGCGGTCGTGGGCACCAGCACGCCGCCCGCGGCGATGGCGGTCGAGGCGGCGAACAGAGCGAGACGTCGGGTCCGGAAGGGGTGGGTCATGGCGGTTCTCCTCTGGTGAGTGAGATGGGCGGAAAGGGGTGTTTCCAGTAAGCCCCGGCCCGCGCGTCGGGTCACGCCCCGCAATCACGTGGCTTGACGGACCGAAGGGCCCCGGGTAGCGAACGGTTGCCGCCCCCGGCGTGACCGAATCGTCAGCGGCGTCCTGCAACGGGCGGGGCCGTCCGGGTGTCCTTCAGGGCATGAAGAACGAGAAGCCGCAGCCCGCCCACGGCGACGGGTGTCTGGTGGGGGTCGTCCGGATCCCCGTGAAGATCGTGGCGGTGCTCGTCGTACTGCCCGTACGAGTGGTCTGGGACCTGCTCGTCGCAGGCGCGCGGGCCGCGCACCGGCACGTGCTGGGGCCGCTGTACGCGCACGTCGTCGGACCGGTGCTCCGTGCCCTCGGGTGGGTGGCGGTGACGCTGTTCAAGCTGGTCTTCGTGTGGCCTTGGGTCGGGCTGTGGCGGTACGTGCTGGCGCCGGTCGGGCGGGGGATCGGGTGGCTGGCCTCGGGCCTGTACACGTACGTCCTCGCCCCGGTCGGCCGGGCGCTGTACCGGTACCTGCTGGACCCCCTGGCACGCGGCGCCATGTTCGTACTGCGCCCCCTCGGGTGGGCGCTGGCCATGACCCTCTTCGTCTGGCCGTGGGTGGGCCTGTGGCGGTACGTACTGCGGCCCGTCGGCCTGGGACTCGCCTGGCTCGCCGCTGTGACCTGGCGTTATGTGCTCGTGCCCGTCGGGCACGGTCTCGCGTGGGTCGCCGCCGCCGTCTACCGGTACCTGCTGCGGCCCGTCGGGCAGGGCGTCGCCTGGCTGGCCGTCGGGCTGTACCGGTACGTGCTCACCCCCGTCGGACAGGCCATCGCCTGGGCCTGGCACGTGGCCGCGCGGATCACCGGCGCCCTGTGGCGGGGGTTCAAGTGGGCCGCCCGGGTCCTCGTCGGTTGGCCCCTCGCCCAGGTGTACCGGTATGTGCTCGCGCCGGCCGGGCGATTCACGCGGGAGGTGTGGCGGACGGTCCGCGGCGCGGTGCGGGAGGCGGGGGCCGAGGTGCGGCGGATGCTGTTCGGCGGGCCCGCCGGGGAACCGGCGAGGTCACGGGCGCGTACTCTGGGTAGTAAGACACCCGCAGGCAACACGCCCGCCCCCGAGATCTCCCTGCACCAACGGCAGGGGTGAGCCGGCCGGCAGGGCGTGGCCCGCAGGCCCACGGACCTCAGGGCGACGCGCGAGCCGCGGAGCCCCGCACAAGGAGAAGAACCACTGGGCAAGCGACAGCCCGAAGGCCCGCCTCCCGCACCGGTGGTGCAGCGCATCAGACTGCGTTACACCAAGCGCGGCCGCCTCCGGTTCACCAGCCACCGAGACTTCCAGCGCGCGTTCGAGCGGGCCCTGCGCCGCGCCGAGGTGCCCATGGCGTACTCGGCCGGCTTCACCCCCCACCCCCGGGTCTCGTACGCGAACGCCGCGCCCACCGGCACCGGCAGTGAGGCCGAGTACCTGGAGATCGCCCTCGCGGAGCCCCGCGACCCGGACAAGCTGCGCGAGCTGCTCGACGAGTCGATGCCCACCGGGCTCGACATCATCGACGCCGTCGAGGCCCACACCTCGGGCCTCGCGGACCGGCTGACCGCCTCCGTCTGGGAGCTGCGCCTGGAGGGCGTGGAGCTCGCCGACGCCGAACGGGCCGTGTCGGCCTTCCTCGCCGCCGAGGCGGTGGAAGTCCAGCGCCGCACCAAGAACGGCATGCGCACCTTCGACACCCGCGCGGCCGTGGTCAGCCTCGAAGCGCAGGCCGCTCCCGCGGCCGATAGGCCTCTGGACAATGCCTGTGCGATACTGCGGCTGGTTGTTCGGCATCTGACACCTGCCGTGCGACCCGACGACGTCCTGTCCGGTCTCCGAGCTGTGGCCGACCTGGCGCCGCCGGTCCCCGCAGCGGTGACCAGGCTGGCGCAGGGGCTCTTCGACGAGGAGTCCGGCACGGTGACCGACCCGCTCGCGCCCGACCGCGAGGCTGACACGGCCGCCACACCCACGGCCGCCGTAGCCGCCGACGCGAAGGCGCCGGAAGGTCCCGCCGCGTAGGGATCGTCGTTGTCGCGCCGCCCTGGTACTCGGGAGCCACCTGGGTCGGGCAGCGCACAGACCTGAAGACTTCCGCCAGGCCGTACGGACAACACGTACGGAACCGGCGGCCATGGACTACAGCTCCCGTGTGGCGAACGCGCCCCGGAGGCCGGCTCCGCGCTCATTACGCGAAGCCGTGCCGGACCGGATGTCAGCCGCGGCGCCCGGGAGCGTGACGGGAGAACACCCCGCATGCTCGACAACACCGAAAACCAGAACCCCACCGCCGCCGGCGACGGCCCCAGCGACAACCTGCCTCCGCGCAGGCGTCGCCGCGCCGCTTCCCGGCCCGCCGGCCCGCCCGGCGGCGCCGCAGTCGCCCCGGAGACGACCGTCGCCGAGGCCCCGCCCGTGGTCGAGGAGCCCGTGGCCACTCCGGCCCCGCGTGCCCGTCGTCGTGCCACCCGGGCGGTGACCGCTCCGGTCGCCGCCGAGGCCGCCGAGGCCGTCGTGGAGACCCCGCCACCGGCGGAAGAGGCTCCGGCCGCTGCCGCTCCGCGTGCTCGCCGTCGTGCCACCCGCGCCGTGGCCGCCGCTGAGGCGCCTGCCGCCGAGGCCGTCGTCGAGACTCCCGTGCCCGTGGTCGAGGAGGAGGCTCCCGCCGCTCCCGCTCCGCGTGCACGTCGCCGTGCCACCCGCGCTGTCGCGGCTCCTGAGGCGCCTGCCGCCGAGGCCGTCGTGGAGACTCCCGTGCCCGTGGTCGAGGAGGAGGCTCCCGCCGCTGCCGCTCCGCGTGCCCGTCGCCGTGCCACCCGCGCCGTGACCGCCCCGGTTGCCGCCGAGGCCGCCCCGGCCGCCGAGGCTGTCGTGGAGACCCCCGCCCCGGTCGTCGAGGAGGAGGCTCCCCCGGCTGCCGCTGCCGCTGCCGCTCCGCGTGCCCGTCGCCGCGCCACCCGCGCCGTGACCGCTCCGGACGCCGCCCCGGCCGCCGCCCCCGTGGCGGAGGAGGCCCCGGCCCCCGCCCCGAGCAAGTCCGTCACCGTCGCCGACGCCGTGGACTCTCCGAAGCGCGGTGGCCGCCGCCGCGTCACCCGGTCCACCGCCCCGGCCGCCCCCGCGCAGCCCGCCGCCCCCGCCGCTGCCGCCGAGCCCGAGGCGCCCGCCGCCCCGGGTCGTGGCCGCCGAGCCGGGCGTCCCGCCGTGGCCGTCTTCCAGGCCCCGGTCTTCGCCGAGCCGATGTTCCAGACCCCGGAGACCGCCGCCATGGCCGCCGCGGCCGCCCGCGCCGCCGCCCCGGCCGAAGAGGTCGAGGAGGAGGAGCCGGAGGCCCTGGCCGAGGCCGTCCAGGCCCCCGCCCCGGCCGCGCAGCCGGCCGGCCGTCGCCGTCGCCGTGGCCGCGGCGCCGCCGAGCCCGCGCCCGCGCCGGTCGCCGAGCCCGCGCCGGTGTCCCTCCCCGAGGTGCTGGCCGAGGAGGAGCCGGAGGCCGAGTTCGAGGAAGAGACCGCCGAGTTCGAAGAGGGCGACGAGTCGGGCGAGCGCCCGTCGCGCCGTCGCCGTCGCGGTGGCCGTCGCCGCCGCCGTGGTGAGGCCACCGACCTCGACGAGTCCGCCGAGGAGGCCGAAGAGGCCGAGGCCGCGGAGCAGGAGGCCGACGAGGAAGAGGAGGACGAGACCGAAGAGGCCCTCGGTTCCAGCTCCAGCCGTCGCCGTCGCCGCCGTCGCCGTCGCAGCGGTGACAACGGCACCGACGCCGAAGCAGCGGGCGACGAGGACGGCGTACGCACCGTCGTCAAGGTCCGCGAGCCGCGCACGGCCCGTGAGCGCATCGACTCCATCTCCTCCGACGAGGTCCAGTCCATCAAGGGCTCGACCCGCCTGGAGGCGAAGAAGCAGCGCCGCCGCGAGGGCCGCGAGCAGGGCCGCCGCCGCGTCCCGATCATCACGGAGGCCGAGTTCCTGGCCCGCCGTGAGGCCGTCGAGCGCGTGATGGTCGTCCGCCAGGCCGGCGAGCGCACCCAGATCGGCGTCCTCGAGGACAACGTGCTCGTCGAGCACTACGTCAACAAGGAAGAGGCCACCTCGTACGTCGGCAACGTCTACCTGGGCAAGGTCCAGAACGTGCTGCCGTCGATGGAGGCCGCCTTCATCGACATCGGCAAGGGCCGCAACGCGGTGCTGTACGCCGGTGAGGTCAACTTCGAGGCGCTCGGCATGGCCAACGGGCCGCGCCGCATCGAGTCCGCCCTCAAGTCCGGCCAGTCGGTCCTGGTGCAGGTCACCAAGGACCCGATCGGACACAAGGGCGCCCGTCTGACGAGTCAGGTCTCGCTGCCCGGCCGCTACCTGG
Source organism: Streptomyces sp. NPDC003042 (assembly GCF_053591315.1). NCBI lineage: Bacteria > Bacillati > Actinomycetota > Actinomycetes > Kitasatosporales > Streptomycetaceae > Streptomyces > Streptomyces sp. NPDC003042. The sequence continues at coordinate 23,711 of NZ_JBSFTP010000054.1, read as the reverse complement.
TCTACGTGCCCGAGGGCTCGATGACCGGCATCAGCCGCAAGCTGCCCGACACCGAGCGCGCCCGCCTGAAGACGATCCTCAAGAAGATCGTCCCCGAGGACGCGGGCGTCATCGTGCGCACCGCCGCCGAGGGCGCGAGCGAGGACGAGCTGCGCCGCGACGTCGAGCGTCTGCAGGGCCAGTGGGAGGACATCCAGAAGAAGTCGAAGCAGCTGTCGACCTCTTCGCCGAGCCTGCTCTACGGCGAGCCGGACATGACCGTCCGCGTCGTGCGCGACATCTTCAACGAGGACTTCTCGAAGGTCATCGTCAGTGGTGACAGCGCCTGGGAGACCATCCACGGCTACGTGAACCACGTGGCTCCGGACCTGGCCGGCCGGCTGTCGCGCTGGACCTCCGAGGTCGACGTCTTCGCGACGTACCGGATCGACGAGCAGCTCGCCAAGGCGCTCGACCGCAAGGTGTGGCTGCCCTCGGGCGGCTCCCTCGTGATCGACAAGACCGAGGCGATGATCGTCATCGACGTCAACACCGGCAAGTTCACCGGTCAGGGCGGCAACCTCGAGGAGACCGTCACCAGGAACAACCTGGAGGCGGCCGAGGAGATCGTGCGCCAGCTGCGGCTGCGCGACCTGGGCGGCATCGTCGTCATCGACTTCATCGACATGGTCCTGGAGTCCAACCGCGACCTGGTCCTGCGGCGCATGCTGGAGTGCCTGGGCCGCGACCGCACCAAGCACCAGGTGGCCGAGGTCACCTCGCTGGGCCTGGTGCAGATGACCCGCAAGCGGGTGGGCCAGGGTCTGCTGGAGTCCTTCTCCGAGACCTGCGTCCACTGCAACGGCCGCGGTGTCATCGTGCACATGGAGACCCCGACCGTGGTCGGCGGTGGCGGCAACGGCAAGCGCTCCAAGCGCCGCGGTGGCCGCGCCCTCGAACACGAGCACGATGTCGAGGCGATGGAGGCCATCGAGACGGTCGACTCCGACGTCTTCGAGGCCGAGACCGAAGCCGAGGTGGCTGCCGAGGCCGCCGCGCCGCGGGCCCTGCCGGAGCCGGAGTTCGTTCCGGACGAGGACCTGTACAGCAGCCCGGCCGAGGCCGAGGCCGCGGCCGGCATCAGCGGCCGTCGCAACCGCCGCCGCGCCACCCGTAAGGCGACCGCTCCGGCGGGCGCCCCGCGCGGTGCGGTACGCCCGGTCACCCCGGCGCCGGCCCCGCAGGTCGAGGTCGAGGCCGAGCCGGTGCTGGAGCCGGCCGACACGGTGCTGGAGCCGTCCGCCGAGGTCGTCGCCGAGGCCGTGGACGCCGCCGAGACGGTCGAGGCGGCTCCGGTCGCCCCGGTGGAGGAGGCCGCGCCGAAGGGCCGTACGCGTCGCCGTGCGACCCGTAAGGCGACCGCTCCGGCGGGCGCCCCGGCCACCGAGGTCACCCCGGAGCCGGTCGTCGTGCCGGAGCCGGAGGCGGCCGTCGTGGAGCCCGAGCCCGAGCCGGTCGTCGCCGAGACCCCGGCCGAGCCCGTCGCGGAGGCCGCCCCGGCCCGCCCGCGTCGCCGTGCCACCCGCAAGGCCACCGCACCCGCCGGACCGGCAGGCGCGGCGGAGGCGGCCGTCGTGGTCGTCGAGACCCCGGCGGCGGAGGCCGAGCCGGCCCCGGCCGAGGTCGAGTCCGAGGCCGAGGAAGAGCCCGAGGCCGAGGTCCCGGCCAAGAAGGCGGTCCGCAAGACGGCCGCCAAGAAGGCTCCGGCCAAGAAGGCGACCACCACGGCGAAGAAGGCCCCGGCCAAGAAGGCGGCGGCCGCCAAGACGACCGTCGCGAAGAAGGCGACGGCCAAGAAGACCGTGGCGAAGCGGGCGACGAAGAAGACCGCGGCGGCGGAGCAGCAGACGCTCCCGTCCGTCTCGGCTCCGACCGAAGCCTGATCCACGCACTGAAGAAGAAACAGCACGGCTGTGGGACCCCGCCGCACGGCGGGCCCCACAGCCCTGCGGGACCCGGTTTGACCCCCTGGTACCGGGCCCGTAACCTAGACCGTCGGCATGTCTTAGGCGAATACGTCTAACGCGCGCCGCGCTCCTGAGCACCTTCCTCCCGCTGAGCACCACGTGCGGGAGAGGCCGCTCGTCCAATCCCGGATCACCGTGGGCCCCGGCCCGCGTGAGTGGCTGGCTTCAGGAGCATCCGTCCCGAGTGAGAGAGAGATCCGCGTGTACGCCATCGTGCGCAGCGGTGGTCGCCAGCACAAGGTTGCTGTTGGTGACATCGTTGAGGTTGACAAGATTCCCACTGCCAAGGTTGGCGACACGGTCGAGCTCTCGACCCTGCTCGTTGTCGACGGCGACGCCGTGACCAGCGACCCGTGGGTTCTGGCCGGGATCAAGGTCGAGGCCGAGATCGTGGACCACCACAAGGGCGCCAAGATCGACATCCTGCGCTACAAGAACAAGACCGGCTACCGCCGTCGCCAGGGTCACCGCCAGCAGTACACGGCGATCAAGGTCACCGGTATCCCCACGGCTGCGAAGTAAGAGGGACTGAGACATGGCACACAAGAAGGGCGCATCGTCCACCCGGAACGGGCGCGACTCCAATGCCCAGCGGCTCGGCGTGAAGCGCTTCGGCGGTCAGGTCGTTTCCGCTGGTGAGATCCTCGTCCGCCAGCGTGGCACCCACTTCCACCCGGGTTCGGGTGTGGGCCGTGGTGGCGACGACACGCTGTTCGCGCTGCAGGCGGGTGCCGTCGAGTTCGGCACGCACCGTGGCCGCAAGGTCGTCAACATCGTTCCGGCCGCCTGATCCAGCTTCTGCTGATCAAGCGTTCGTAGCTTTCCGAGGGCGGATCTCAACTCTTTCCGGTGCGAACCGGGAAGAGAGGTCCGCCCTCGGCGCGTTGTCACATAGACACGTTTAATGGGCGGCAAGGCCTGCCCGGGACATTCCCGCATGTATCTGGAGGAACAACCATGACCACCTTCGTGGACCGCGTCGAGCTGCATGTCGCCGCGGGTAACGGGGGCCACGGCTGCGCCTCCGTTCACCGGGAGAAGTTCAAGCCGCTCGGCGGCCCCGATGGCGGCAACGGCGGCCGTGGCGGTGACGTCATCCTCGTAGTGGAGCAGGCGATCACCACCCTGCTGGACTACCACCACAGCCCGCACCGCAAGGCCACCAACGGCCAGCCCGGCGCCGGCGACAACCGCTCCGGCAAGGACGGCCAGGATCTGATCCTGCCCGTGCCGGACGGCACCGTCGTGCTCGACAAGGAGGGCAACGTCCTCGCCGACCTCGTCGGCCAGGGCACCACCTACGTCGCCGCCGAGGGCGGCCGTGGCGGCCTCGGCAACGCCGCGCTGTCCTCCGCCCGCCGCAAGGCGCCCGGCTTCGCGCTCCTCGGTGTCCCCGGTACCACCGGCGACATCACCCTGGAGCTCAAGACCGTCGCCGACGTGGCGCTGGTGGGCTTCCCGAGCGCGGGCAAGTCCTCGCTGATCTCGGTGCTCTCCGCCGCCAAGCCCAAGATCGCGGACTACCCCTTCACCACCCTCGTCCCGAACCTGGGCGTCGTCACCGCCGGCTCGACCGTCTACACGATCGCCGACGTCCCGGGCCTGATCCCCGGCGCCAGCCAGGGCAAGGGCCTCGGCCTGGAGTTCCTGCGCCACGTCGAGCGCTGCTCGATCCTCGTGCACGTCCTGGACACCGCCACCCTGGAGTCCGACCGTGACCCGGTGGCCGACCTCGACGTCATCGAGGAGGAGCTGAAGATCTACGGCGGCGGCCTGGAGAAGCGTCCGCGCCTGGTCGTCCTGAACAAGGTCGACATCCCGGACGGCCAGGAGCTCGCCGACATGGTCCGCCCGGACCTGGAGGCGCGCGGCTACAAGGTCTTCGAGGTCTCCGCGGTCTCCCGTACGGGCCTCAAGGAGCTCTCCTACTTCCTCGCCGAGGTCATCGCCAAGGCGCGCGCCCGCAAGCCGAAGGAGGAGGCGACCCGTGTCGTCATCCGCCCGAAGGCCGTGGACGACTCCGGCTTCACCGTCACCTACGACGAGGTCGAGGACGTCTACAAGGTGCGCGGCGAGAAGCCGGAGCGCTGGGTCCGCCAGACCGACTTCAACAACGACGAGGCCGTCGGCTACCTCGCGGACCGGCTCAGCCGCCTCGGTGTCGAGGAAGCGCTGAAGAAGGCCGGCGCCCGCGCCGGTGACGGCGTCGCGATCGGCTCCGACGAGAACTCCGTCGTCTTCGACTGGGAGCCGACCATGATGGCCGGCGCCGAGATGCTGGGCCGCCGAGGCGAGGACCACCGCCTGGAGGCTCCGCGCCCGGCCACCACGCGCCGCAAGGAGAAGGACGCCACGCGCGACTCCGCCCAGCAGGAGTACGACGAGTTCCGCCCGTTCTGATCCACGGGTGAACGAGGCCTTTACACCGGTCGCCTAGGATCCTGCGGGTGAGCAGCAGCAATTCCAGCACGAACACACCCGCGGTCTCCGTCGTGGTGATCGCGTACAACGACGCCGGGCTCGTGGGCGAGGCCGTTTCCTCGGCCCTCGCCCAGGGCCCGGTGGTCGCCGAGGTCATCGCGGTGGACGACGCCTCCTCGGACGGGACGGCGCGGGTGCTGGACGAGCTGGCCGCGGCCCATCCCCGGCTGAAGGTCGTGCACCGCGCGGAGAACAGCGGCGGCTGCGGTACCCCGCGCAACGACGGGATCGCGGCCGCTCTCTCCCCCTACGTCCTCTTCCTGGACAGCGACGACATCCTGCCTCCGGGGGCGGCCGAGGCCCTGGTCCGGGCGGCCGAGGAGCACCGCGCGCCGGTCACCGTCGGCGCGTGCGTACGGCGGGAGCTGCCCGAGGGCCGCGACGTGCCGTGGATGCCGGGGCTCCACACCCCCGGCGAGGTGATCGAGCGGCCCGCCGACCGGCCCGAGCTGGTCCGCGACACCCTCTGCGTCAACAAGCTCTACGACCGCGCCTTCCTGGAGAAGCACGGCATCCGCTTCCCCGACGGCCGGTTCGTCTACGAGGACTTCGTCTTCACCGCCCGCGTCCTGGCCGCCGCCCCGCGCATCGCGGTGGTCGGGGACCTCGTCTACGTGTGGCACGTGCGCCGCCGCGCCGCCCGGGTGTCGATCTCCCTGGACCGCAAGGACGTCGGCAACTGGCGCTCCCGCGTCGAGGCCCACCGCACCGCCGCCCGGACGCTCGCCGCCGCCTCCCCCGAGCTGGGCCGCGCCTGCCAGGTGAAGTTCCTGGAGTACGACCTGCGCATGTACCTGCGCGAGATCGGCAAGGACCCCGAATACCAGAGCGCCTGGTGGACCCTGACCCGGGAGTACCTGGCGGGCTTCGGCGAGGCCGAGATCGAGGCCGCGAGCGCGCACGCCCGCTGGATCGCGCGCGTCCTGCCGGCCTCCGAGGCCCCGCCCACCGACATCGAGCGGCTGACCCGACTCGCCGCCGAACCGCCGCGGCTGCTGCCCCCGTACGCCACCGGTCCGGGCGGGACGGCGGTGTGGAGCGAGGAACTGCCCGTCGAGCTGGACGGGCTCGCCGGGATGCCGGTCGCCGAACTCCCCGTCACCGTCGACGCCGAACCCGCCGGGAGCGGCGCCGTCCGGATCCGGCTGCGCGAGCTCTACGGGCGCCTCGCGGCGGCCGCGCCGCGGAGCGTCCGGCTCAGCTTCCTGCCCCGGGCCGGCGGCGAGCCCGTCCTCGTACGGCCCGTGGAGCTGCGGCCCGCCGCCGACGGGGACGGCTGGAGCGCCGAGGTGCCCTTCCGGCTCGCCGCCCTGGCCGCCGAAGGACGCCGCCGGGGGCTGCGCGGGATGCAGGCCTGGGACGTCCGGGCGGAGGTGCGGTGCGCCGAGGGAAGCTCCCTCGTCACCTCCCTGCGCCCCCTCGGGGGACTGCTCCGACGCCGGGCACTGCCCAGCAGCCGGTACGGTGTTCTGCTGGCGCAGCCGTACCGCACGGCTGCCGGAGCGCTGGCGCTGCGGCTTGCGCCCGGCGCCGGAGGCGCGCTGACCTTCGTACGCAACCGCCTCGACCGCGCCCGCACGCGCAGGTCACGTTAGAGCTCGGGAGATTACACATGACTTTTCTGATCACCGGTGGCGCCGGATACATCGGCGCGCACGTCGTCCGCGCGATGCGGCTCGCCGGAGAGAAGGTCGTCGTCCTCGACGACCTCTCCACGGGCCGGGAGGACCGCGTACCGGAGGACGTCCCGCTGGTGATCGGCTCGGTCCTGGACCGCCTGGTGCTCGACGAGACGATCGCACAGCACCACATCACCGGCGTGGTGCACCTGGCGGGCAAGAAGCAGGTCGGCGAGTCCGTCGAGAAGCCGCTGTACTACTACCACGAGAACGTGCACGGTCTCACGGTCCTGCTCCAGGCCGTGGCCGCCGCGGGCATCCGCAATTTCCTCTTCTCCTCCTCCGCCTCCGTCTACGGGATGCCGGATGTGGACCTGGTCACCGAGGAGACCCCGTGCCGGCCGCTGAGCCCGTACGGCGAGACCAAGCTGACCGGCGAATGGCTGGTCCGCGACGCGGGGAAGGCGCACGGGATCTCCACCGCCTGCCTGCGCTACTTCAACGTGGCCGGAGCGGCCACCCCCGAGCTCGGGGACACCGGGGTCTTCAACCTCGTCCCGATGGTCTTCGAGCGCTACGACGCCGGTCAGGGCGCCCGGATCTTCGGCGACGACTACCCGACCCCGGACGGCACCTGCATCCGCGACTACATCCACGTCGAGGACCTCGCCGAGGCCCATGTGGTGGCCGCCCGCCGGCTGGCCGAGTGGGGTGCGTCGGGGGAGTACAAGGACCTCACCGTCAACATCGGGCGCGGCGAGGGCGTCTCCGTGCGGGAGATGGTCGAGCTGCTGAACGAGGGCACCGGGCACACGTACGCGCCGGTGGTCACCCCGCGCCGTGCCGGTGACCCGGCGAAGGTCGTGGCGTCGGCCGACCGGATCGCCGCGGAGCTGGGCTGGAAGGCGCGGCACGACGTCCGCGAGATGATCACCTCGGCCTGGGCGGGCTGGGTCGCCAACCGCAAGGCCTGAAACGCCTCCGCTTCGCCGCTACGAAACCGCCCGCCCCGGACCAGGTCCGGGGCGGGCGGCTTCGTGGGCTACGAGAGGTCTCAGCGTTCCAGGAAGGTGAAGAGCTCTTCCCACCGGTTGGTGATCTCGGCGCTGGAGTAGCGCCGCACGTGGTGGAAGCCCGTGTCACCGAGCCGGTCGCGCAGCTCGCCGTCCGACATCAGCGCGTCGAGGTGCCCGGCCAGCTCCATCGTGTTGCCGAGGCGGGCCAGCAGCCCGTCCTCCCCGTGCCGGACGATCTCCCGTACGCCCGGCGCGCAGTCGAAGGCGGCCACCGGAAGGCCCGCCGCCATCGCTTCCAGCAGGGTGATCGGGAAGCCCTCGGCCCGGGAGGCCTGAGCGAAGACCGACGCTTCGCGCAGCGCGCCCAGCACGTCGTCGGTGCTGCCCATCCACTCCACGGAGTCGTCCAGCCCGAGCGTGGTGCAGTGCGCCCGCAGGGTCGGCTCCTCCACGCCCGCGCCGTACACGCGCAGGGTCCACTCGGGGTGGCGCGGGGCGGAGTCCGCCCACGCGTCGAGCAGCAGGTCCACGCCCTTCTCGAAGGCGAGGCGGCCGACGCTGGCCACCACCTTCGCGGTGCGCGGGGCGGGGGAGTCGGGCATGAAGGGCAGCGGGTTCGGCATGGCGGCGACGTTCTCCATGCCGGACCGGATCCACAGGTCCGCGTCCTCGGAGGTCAGCACCAGCATCCGGTCGACCTCGGTGTAGAAGCGGCGGACCCGCTCGCCCCGGGTGGACTTCTGGCTGGCCTCGAAGGACTCGTGGCTCATGCCGATGACCGAGAGCCCCTTGGTGTCGGCGAGGGCCACCCACTCCATCGCCCAGACCTGGGTGACGATGACGACGCCGCCGGGTCGGGCCGCGCGGAACAGGGCGCTCAGCGTCTCGGCCTTGGCCCGCATCTGCGCCCGCCGGGCCGACTGGCGGCGCCGCTCGGGGGCGTTGAGGCGGCCCTTGATGCCGTGCAGTCGGCGGGCCTTGGGCGGGTGGGTGTCGTAGAGCGTCGTCATGTCGTAGGGGAGGTCGTCGGGCAGCTTCTGCCGGATCTCCTCGGCGACCGGCGCGATGCCGACGATGTGCACGCGATGCCCGCGGTCGGTGAACAGCCGGGCCATCTGGTGCGACCAGGTGGTCACACCGCCGAGCTCGTCCACGCTGTTCGAGACGAGGAAGATGTCGCGGCCGCCGGACGTGGCGGTCTCCTGGCTCACTTGCCGCTCCTGGTGAAGAACTTCTCGACGATCTGGCGGGCGGCGTCCCCGCGGTCGTACTCGCCGAACTCGGTGAGGAAACGCTGGCGGGCCTCGGCGTACTTGGCGTCGGCCTCGTCGAAGGCGGCGACGGCCTGCATCAGCTCGTCCGCCGTGGCCACCACCGGGCCCGGTGCCTTCTCCTTCAGGTCGAAGTACGTGCCGCGGATGTCGGTGGCGTACTTCTCGTAGTCGTACGCGAAGAACAGCATCGGCCGGTCCAGCACCGCGTAGTCGAACATCACGGACGAGTAGTCGGTGATCAGCCCGTCGGCGAGCGCCAGCAGCGGCGTGATGTCGTGGTGCCGGGACACGTCGATGACGCGGCCCGCGACCGACGGCGGCAGCGAGACGCTGTTGAGGTAGTGCGTGCGCACCAGCAGCGTGAAGCGGTCGCCGAGCCGGTCCGCGAACTCCTCGATGTCGAAGGGGAACTCGAAGCCCTCGACGGCGCCGTCCGCGTTGGCCCGGAAGGTCGGCGCGTACAGCAGCACCCTCTTGCGCGGGTCGATGCCCAGCTCGGCCGCGAGCGGGCCGCGGACCCGCTCACCGCTCTGCGCCTCGGCGCGCTGCTCCTCGACCAGGGCGTCGTTGCGCGGGTAGCCCGTGCGCAGCAGCACCTCGTCACGCAGCCGGAAGCCCTTGGCGAGGGTGCGTACGTCGTGCTCGGAGCGGACCAGGAAGTGGTCGAAGCGGTCGACGGCCTCCTGGAACCGGTCCTGCCCGGCCCGGCCCTGCGCCTTGGTGCGGGGCTCGTGGAAGCCCATCCGCTTGAGCGCGGAACCGTGCCAGGTCTGGATGTACGTGGTCCCCGCACGCTTGGCGAGCGCCAGCGGGAAGCCCTGGTTGTCGACCCAGTACTCGGCCTGGGCCAGCGCCCGCAGGTACGGCCAGCTCCAGCGCCGCACGAGCGTGGCCTCCTTGGGGAAGCCGGTGGGCTTGCCGCCCGCGTACGACCAGAACGCCTCGAAGGGCACGCCCTGGCGCACCATCTCCTCGTAGATGGCCTTGGGGCTGTCGCTGTACTGCTTGCCCATGTGGCTCTCGAAGACGACGGTGCCCTTCTTGACGGGCAGCTTCGAGAAGACCTCGTGGTAGACCTTCACCTTCTGTTCGCCCGAGCCGAGATCGCGGCGCGCCTTCAGCGCCCGGCGCAGGCTGCGCTTGAGCACGCCGGCGGCCTTGCCGTGCATCGCGCTGTTGATCAGCGACTGGGTGCGTACGGCGGCGGGGCCCTCGGCGGTCAGGACGTAGGAGAGGTTGCCCTTCTTGGTGACCTCCGGCTCGAAGCGGTCGGAGACCAGCCGGGTCAGCCGGGGGCGCACGTGCAGCCGGGCCGCCGACTCCAGGTCGACTCCGCCGACCGAGACGCGGGTGGTGATCCGTTCGGCGCCGGCCGTCAACTTCAGGCGTACGTCCCAGACGGCGTCGATGATGCCGAGGGGGCGGACGGTGCTCCCGATGTCGGCCGTCACGGTCCACTCGATCGTGTGAGCGGTGTGGCGCAGGGTTGCCACCGGGAAGCTGAAGGAACGCACTCCGATCTGGCGGCGGGCCCGGAATTCGAGCGAGGCCTTCAGGCTGGTGCCGTCCTCGATCCGGCCCAGGGGGTTCACGACGCTGCCGGACAGCGTGATGACGCCGCGCCCGTCGTCCTCGTACGAGGTCAGGCGGTTGCCCAGGGTCAGCGAATGCAGCGGTGTCGTGTGGAAGGCCTGGTCGGTCACATCCAGTATCCGGCGGCCCTCGGCGTCGTCGAGATGCTCGGCGCACCAGTAGACGCGCCCGTCGCGCTCGGCGAGCGGTGAGGACAGCCGGCCCTTGTTGGTCATCGCGTCGGCGGCCGGGAGGAGGTTGTCCCAGTCCTCCTTGCCCAGCAGGTAGGCGCAGATGGCCTGGAGGTAGGTGACGCATTCGTACGCGGCCGGGTCGATGCCGGCGAGGTAGCCGTTCGCGAGCCGGGCGAACTCCTGGCGGTAGGCGTCACTCACGAGCGGCAGGTCACGCAGGTGCAGGACCAGGTCGTGCTTGAGGAACTTGGCGTCCTTCGCCGACTTGATCTCGGTGTGGCCCTTGGCGGCCAGCAGTTCGTCGACGCGGCGGTGGATCTCCATCCGGTGGACGAAGTTGGAGATCTCGTGGCGCCGGTTGCTGATCGACTTCGCCGCGGCGTTCTCGATCACGTTCCAGAAGTAGACGTGGTTCGGGATCAGCGTGATGCGGCGGGCGGCGACGTAGGCCTGCGCGGAGAACAGCAGGTCCTCGTAGTGGATGCCCACCGGGAACTCCAGGCCCTGCTCCAGCAGGAACGCGCGCCGGTAGCACTTGTTCGTGGAGAGGGTGTCGTAGACCAGCAGGTCCGGGTACTCGGTGATCGACTCCAGCGTGCGGGTGTGCGCGTAGATCCACGGGTACCACTCGGTGGTCTTGCCCCACCGGTTGTCGAGGTGCACGCGTACGCACATGCCGGAGACCAGGTCGGAGCCGGTCCGCTCGGCGGCGGCCAGCATGTTGCGGCAGGCGTTGCGCTCCAGCACGTCGTCGCTGTCCAGGAACATGACGTAGGTACCGGTGGCCTGCTTGATGCCGTGGTTGCGCGGCGCACCACAGCCGCCGCTGTTCTCGGGCAATTGGAATGCGCGCACTCTCCCGGGGTGCGCCGCTTCGAGCTCCTTGGCGACCGAGAAGGACCCATCCTTGCTGCAGTCGTCCACGATCACGACTTCGACCCCGCGCAGGGTCTGGTCCAAAACCGACTGGACGGCTGTCGGCAGACGCTCTGCGTCGTTGTAGACGATGACGACCACGGAGACGTCAGGCACGTGCACCTCGAATTCCTTGTTCCATTCCGCCCCCGGACTCCGTCCGGGGGGACCCCCGCCCCGTCCAAGCTACCGTGTGCCGCACGCGACTCAGGCAGGCCGACCACCGGCGTGCATACTTCTAAGGAAGTGGTGAGCGGCGGGTCCGGTCGCCGACAATCACCCGTTCGGACCCCCAGGAAGTGCTCATGACCAAGCTGTCGGTAGTCGTCCCCTGCTACAACGAAGAAGCCGTGATCGACAGTTTCGACGCGGAGATCCGAAGGGTCCTGGACGCCCTGCCGGTCGAGTACGAGGTCTGCTACGTCGACGACGGCAGCCGTGACGGCACCCTCGGAAAGCTCCGCAAGATCGCCGCCGAGTACGGCGACCGGACCCGTTACGTCTCCTTCAGCCGGAACTTCGGCAAGGAGGCGGGCATGCTCGCCGGGCTGCGCGAGGCCACCGGCGACGCCGTGGTGATCATGGACGCGGATCTCCAGCACCCGCCGGAGCTGATCGCCACCATGCTCGACCACTACCGGCAGGGACACGACCAGATCATCGCCCGGCGCACGCGCGAGGGCGACAAGAAGATCCGCTCGGTACTCAGCCGCGTCTACTACCGGGGCGTCAACCGCTGGGTGGACGTCGAGCTCGCCGACGGCGTCGGCGACTTCCGGCTCCTGTCGCGGCCCGCCGTCGACGCCCTGCTCGCGCTGCCCGAGTACAACCGCTTCTCCAAGGGCCTCTTCTCCTGGATCGGCTTCGACACCGTCCACTTCGACTACCAGAACGCCCAGCGCGAGGCCGGCGAGACGAAGTGGAAGCTGGGGTCCCTGCTGAACTACGGCATGGACGGGCTGATCTCCTTCAACAACCGGCCGCTGCGCATCGGCATCTGGCTCGGCGTGTCGCTGGTCGGGCTGACCGGCCTGTACGCCCTGTGGATCGCCGTCATGGCGATGACCAACGGCATCGACTCGCCCGGTTACGTCACCCTGGTCGCGCTGATCGCCGGAGTCGGCGGCGTTCAGATGATCATGCTGGGTCTGATCGGCGAGTACATCGGCCGCATCTACTACGAGACCAAGCGGCGCCCGCACTTCCTGGTCAAGGAGGCCCACGGAGCGGCCCGGACCACCGACAACACCGACACCCCCGCATCCCGCGGCCCCGTGACCGCGGAGCGCAGCCGCCGATGACGCGCAGGGACCAGCTCGGACAGGTCTTCCGCTTCGCCCTGGTGGGCGGGGTCAACACCGGCACCTTCTTCGGCATCTACCTGCTGCTGCACCCGTGGATGCCCTACTTCGCCGCGTACACCCTGGCCTTCGTGCTGTCGATGATCGGGTCGTTCTTCATGAACACCTACTTCACCTACCGCACCCGGCCGACCTGGAAGAAATTCCTGTTCTTCCCGCTGACGAACGTCACGAACTACGTGATCCAGTCGGCCGGCCTCTACGCCCTGGTGACCTGGGCCGGACTCGACACCCGGATCGCGCCGCTCGTCGCGGCCGTCGTGGCGATCCCGTTCACCTTCCTGCTGTCGCGCAGGATCCTGGTCCCGGGGAGCGCGCGAGCCGCGGAAGCGGAGCCCGCCTCCACCTCCCCGGCCGCGTGAGTCCCACGCTCTGAAACCCCTGAGCGGCCCCTCCGGGCCACCCCGTAGATTGAGGTGGCAGGCAGGTAGGCAGGCATGGAGCAATTCCGGCAAGGGGCAAGGGGAAAGACGTGTCAACGGCTAGGCAAGGTGTCGTGGACGCCCGCAGGATCGTGGTCAAGGTCGGCTCCTCCTCCCTGACCACCGCGGAGGGCGGGCTCGACGCCGACCGGGTGGACGCGCTGGTCGACGTATTGGCCAAGGCCCGCAGCGGCGGGGAGAAGGAGATCGTCCTGGTCTCCTCCGGAGCCATCGCGGCCGGGCTCTCCCCGCTCGGACTGCGCCGCCGGCCCAAGGACCTGGCCCGGCAGCAGGCCGCCGCCAGCGTCGGCCAAGGCCTGCTCGTCGCCCGGTACACCGCCTCCTTCGCCCGCTACGGCATCCGCGTCGGCCAGGTGCTGCTCACCACCGACGACACCAGCCGGCGCGCGCACTACCGCAACGCCTACCGGACCCTGGACCAGCTGCTCGCCATGGGCGCGCTGCCCGTCGTCAACGAGAACGACACCGTCGCCACCGACGAGATCCGCTTCGGCGACAACGACCGCCTGGCCGCCCTCGTCGCCCACCTCGTCCGCGCGGATCTCCTCGTCCTCCTCTCGGACGTGGACGGCCTCTACGACGGCGACCCGTCGCAGCCCGGCACCACCCGCATCGACGAGGTGCGCGGCCCCGAGGACATCGCCCACGTCTCGATCGGCAGCGCGGGCAAGGCGGGCGTCGGCACCGGCGGCATGGTCACCAAGGTCGAGGCGGCGCGGATCGCCGCGGCGGCGGGCATCCCCGTCGTCCTGACCTCCGCCAGCCAGGCCGCCGACGCGCTGGCCGGCCGCCGGACCGGTACGCACTTCCACGCCACCGGCCGCCGCTCCGCGGACCGGCTGCTCTGGCTCCAGCACGCGTCGACCCCGCAGGGACACCTGGTCCTGGACGACGGCGCGGTGCGCGCGGTCACCGAGCGCGGCAGCTCGCTGCTGGCCGCCGGAATCGCGGCCGTCGAGGGGGACTTCGTCGCGGGCGACCCGGTGGAACTGCGCTCCACGGACGGCCGCGCCGTGGCCCGCGGACTGGTCAACTTCGACGCCAAGGAACTCCCGCAGCTCCTCGGCCGCTCCACCCGCGAGCTTGCGCGGGAGCTCGGACCCGCGTACGAGCGGGAGGTCGTCCACCGTGACGATCTGGTGCTGCTCCAGGGCTGAGGTTCGGTAAAACCGACGCGCGGCGGCCCGGGGACTGGTCAACTGTGAGGGGCGCACAGGCGTAGGCGGGCAGACAGGAGGCGGCTGGTGAGACGAGCGCTGACCAGCGTCGGCACCGGAGGCGGGAGCGGGGACCGGGACGGGCACGGCGGCCACGAGGAGCGGGACACCTCCCGGCTGTGGCACATCACCCTGAGTGTTTCCGGCAAGCCCGCGCCGCTGTCCGAGGTCCGGCGCGGGCTGGAACAGCTCGCCCACGACCACCCTTTCCTGCTGACCAGCCGGTATGCCGACGACCACGCGGAGATCCGCTACTGGGAGGAGGCCCGCGACCTCCACGACGCGGCGGCCGTCGCCCTGCGCCTCTGGGGCGAACACCGCTCCTCGGCGAAGCTGCCGCCGTGGGAGATCGTCGGCCTGGAGGTCATCGACCGCGCCACCTACCACCAACGCGTCTCGGAAGGCTACGGCCCACCCCCGGCCCACCCGGTGGGCGTGCACCCTTATTGACGCGGCCCTCGCACCGCTCGGCGTCGGGGGCGCCTCGCCGGCGTTTGAGGCGCGGGTCCGGGCAGCGCCCGGTTTCGGGAAGGGGCGGGGCGGGGAGAGGCTCCGCGCAGCGGTCCCCGGTCAGGCCCCGGCGGCAGCCGTCTCGCGGGGTGGAACCCCGTCGGCGGGGCGACGCCCGGGGACTACCCTGGGCGGCATGACCTCGCTCGACGACGCCACCGCCACCTCCCCCGTCCTCGCCTCGGCGCGAGCCGCCCGTACGGCCGCCGCCACGATCGCCCCACTCCCGCGGTCCGCCAAGGACACGGCCCTGCTGGCCATCGCGGACGCGCTGGAGGCCCGTACGGCCGAGATCGTCGCCGCCAACGCCGTGGACACGGACAAGGCCCGCGCGGCCGGCACGAGCGAGACGGTCATCGACCGCCTGACCCTCACGCCCGAGCGGGTCGCCGCCATCGCCTCCGACGTACGGGACGTCGCCGCGCTCCCCGACCCCGTCGGCGAGGTCGTCCGCGGCTCCACCCTCCCCAACGGGATCGACCTGCGCCAGATCCGCGTTCCGCTCGGCGTCGTCGGCATCATCTACGAGGCCCGCCCCAACGTCACCGTCGACGCCGCCGCCCTCTGCCTCAAGTCCGGCAACGCGGTCCTGCTGCGCGGCAGTTCCTCCGCCTACGCCTCCAACACCGCTCTCGTCGCCACCCTGCGCGACGCGATCGAGTCCGCAGGCCTGCCCGCCGACGCCATCCAGCTCGTCCCGGGCGACTCCCGCGACTCCGTCCGCGAGCTGATGCGCGCCCGCGGCCTCGTCGACGTCCTCATCCCGCGCGGCGGGGCCTCCCTCATCAGGACCGTGGTCGAGGAGTCCATCGTCCCGGTCATCGAGACCGGCACCGGCAACTGCCACGTCTACGTCGACGCCCAAGCCGACCTCGACATGGCCGTGGACATCCTCATCAACTCCAAGGCCCAGCGGCCCTCCGTCTGCAACGCCGCCGAGACCCTCCTCGTCCACCGCGACATCGCCGCCGCCTTCCTGCCGCGCGCCCTCGACGCGCTCGCCGACGCCGGTGTGACCGTCCACGGCGACGAGCAGGTCCTGGCCGCCGCCGAGGGGACGAAGGCCACCGCCCTGCCCGCCACCGACGAGGACTGGGCCGCCGAGTACCTCTCCTACGACATCGCCGCCGCCGTCGTGGACTCCCTCGACGACGCCGTCGCGCACATCCGCCGCTGGACCTCCGGTCACACCGAGGCGATCGTCACCACCTCGCAGGCCGCCGCCCGCCGCTTCACCCAGCTGGTGGACTCGACCACCGTCGCCGTGAACGCGTCCACCCGGTTCACGGACGGTGGCCAGTTCGGATTCGGTGCCGAGATCGGCATCTCCACCCAGAAGCTGCACGCCAGGGGCCCCATGGGTCTTCCGGAACTCACCTCCACCAAGTACATCGTCACGGGCGACGGTCACATCCGGTAACCGCCGCATGGACACGGTGTGGCCGGATTTCGGCTCACACCCTGCCCAAAGCAGCCCCCCAGGTCTACGCTGGACACGTGCCGGACGACGTGGGGGGCAAGCCGTTCCCGGACGACGGGGAGCCCGACGACGACCGCGGAGGCGCGGACCAGGACTTCGCCTCCGTGGTGCTCGACGAGGCCTTCGTCCGGAACGCCGAGATCCATGAACCGAGCGCGCTGGAGCGCCAGCGAGCCGCCGACCGGGCGCGCGCCGAAGCCGAGGCGGCCCGCGTCGCCGGAGGCTGGACGGGCGACGACGACCACGACGGGCACGGCTACGGCCAACCCGACGGATACGGCTTCGACGACGGCGGCTGGGAGCCCGGCCACTACGGCTACGGGTACGCCGAAGGCCCCTACGGGGCGTACGGCGGCCGCATGCGCCCCTACCGCGGGCGGTCCCCCTGGCTGCGCCCCGTCGCCTGGGTGCTCGCCGTCGTGATGGGGCTCGGCATGGTCGCGCTCGCCTTCAGCGCCGTCTACCGCAGCGCGTCCGGCGACGCGGAGCCCGCACCGGCGCCCGCCAGTACTCCGCTCAGGGAAGTCGGCGGCGTCGGCGCGTTTACGTACCCCGTCGGCCGCCAACCCTGAAGGTAACGACCCCACTCGCAGAGCTGGAGCTGGGGGCTTCTCTGAAGCGGGGACAGCGGGAGAAGCGATGGGCGTTCCAGGAGATCCACCCAACGGCACCCCCGGCGGCATCGGCGGTGGCGACGACGAATCGCGGGCGGACGAGTACCGGTCGGTCGTGTTCGACGAGGACTTCGTCCGCGCTGCCCGGATCCAGGAGTTCTCCGCCCAGGAGCGCATGGGCGAGCACGCCCGTGCCGTACGCAGCCGCTCCCTCTGGTCGGGCGCCGGCTCCTCCGGCCGCGGCGCCGACTCCCCGGGGCGCGGCCCCCGGCAGGGCGTGCTGGTGGTGCTGCTCATCGCCACGGCCTTGGCGCTCGCCGTCTACCTGGGCGTGCGCAACCCGTACGTCGCTCCGTCCGGCGGCGTCGCCGAGCCGCTCAGCAGCACCGTCGTCCCCCTCGCGCCGACCGCCGTCGTGTCCGGCGGACGGGCCGCCGACCTCTACGCGCAGAGCCCGGCGGCCGAGTACCGGGTCGGCGCGGCCGGGATCACCCTGCCGGCGGAACACCGCACCGACCACTTCTCCGAGGGCCAGGTCGTCGCCGCGCTGTCCATCGCCAAGGACTACCTGGTGCAGTCCTCCCTGGACCCGGACGTGCTGTCCGGCGCCGCCTCGCGGCCCGTGCGGGTCCTGCTCGACCCGGGCCAGCTCGCGCAGTTCGACCAGAGCATGGCCTCGCCGTCCGGCGACGGCCGGCACGCCGCCACCGGCTGGCTGGTCCGCTTCGACTCCCGCACCGCCGTCCTGGCCGATTCCCGGGTCCGGGTCAGCGGCACCCTCGCCTTCCAGGAGGTGGCCCCGGGGTTGCTGGAGGTGACCACGGACCACACCTTCGTGTACGCCGTCCGTGCGGCAGCCGGTCCGCCGAACGCCGATGACGCGGCCTCGCTCTTCACCGTCCGCCGCGAGCTGCGGCTGCGCTTCGACGGCGAGGACCTCATGGCCCGCCGGGCGGAGCTGGCCTCCGCCTACGTGATGGCCGGGCCGCAGGACTGCGCGAGCGAGCCCTCGGCGGGCTTCCGCCCGCTGCTCGCCGGAGCCGGGCCCACCACGGTGGGCCCGGCCGCGAGCGACCCGTACGCCAGCGGCCACCCGAGGCGCACGGCCGGGCTGTGCGGCGTACTGGCCCCGGCCCCGAGCGGCGCCCCCGTCAGTCCTGCGCCGTAGTGCCCTTGGTGCCCTTCCCCTCGGCGCCGTCCGTGCCCGTGCCCGTGCTGCCCGTGGCTCCGGCTCCGGCTCCGGTGAACTTGTCGCGGAGCCTGCCGCCCAGGTCCCCCGCGCCGCCGGCGATGTCGCCCACCAGCTTCATCAGCGGGTCCTTGCTGGTGCGCACCGAATCCGCGTAGTGCGAGGCGGACTCGCGGAAGGAGTCGCTCACCGAGGTGTCCTTGTCCTCGTCCCGCTTCGGGTAGTGGCCGTCCATGATCCGCTGGTGGTCCCGGCTCTGGGACCACTTCTTCAGCTCGGCCGCCCGCACCGTGGCGAAGGGGTGCGTACGCGGCAGGATGTTGAGGATCTTCAGCACGGAGTCGCGCAGATCGCCGCTCTCCTCGTACTCCTCGGCCTGGGCCAGGAAGGCGTCGACGTTCATCTCGTGGAGGTGGTTGCCGCCGGCGAGCTTCATCAGCCCGCGCATCGAGGCGTTCACGTCCTGCCCCACCAGCAGTCCGGCCCGGTCCGCCGACAGCTCCGACTTGCGGAACCACTCCCGCAGCGCGGTGACGATCGCCATGATCGCCACGTTGCCCAGCGGGATCCAGGCCACCTTCAGCGCCAGATTCGTCAGGAACAGCAGGACCGTGCGGTAGACGGAGTGCCCGGACAGCGCGTGGCCCACCTCGTGGCCCACCACCGCCCGCATCTCCTCCTCGTCGAGCAGCTCCACCAGACCCGTCGTCACCACGATGATCGGCTCGTCGAGCCCGATGCACATGGCATTCGGCTTCGGGTCCTGCTGCACGTACATCTGCGGGACCTTCTCCAGGTCCAGGATGTAACAGGCGTCGCGCAGCATCTCGTGCAGGTGCTGGAACTGGGTCTCGCCCACCCGCACGGAGTCCGACAGGAACAGCAGCCGCAGGCTGCGCTCCGGAAGCAGCCCGCTCAGGGCCTTGAACACCGTGTCGAAGCCGGTCAGCTTGCGCAGCGCGACCAGTGCGGAACGGTCCGCGGGATGTTCGTACGCCCGCGAGGAAATACCCGGAAACCTCCTGCGATTGCGCGCTGGTGCCTTCTCGAATCCGGTGTCCGTCATAGCGCCTCCCCCTTGAGTGGCCTGTGGTGCCTTGCGTCTATCCTCTCCAACGCCTGAGTCGGCGTGAGCGTGCCCCAGGCCCCCGCATACGATGTGAGCGAAGTCTCCGCTCACTCCCCGACTCGATAGGTATCTGCCTGATGAGCCTCCACACCACCGCCCACAACCTGGTCGTTCTCGCTTCGGAGGGAGCCGAGAAGCACGGCGGCAACCACGACAGCCTGAACCCGTACCTGACCGGTGGCGCTGCGCTGTTCATCCTGCTGCTGATGCTCTGGGTGACCACGCGCCTGAACCGCGACCGCTGAGCGCCGGCACCAAGCCCCTCCGTGGACGTGCCGCCGGGCCAGTAGGCTCTGCCCTCATGGGAGAGCAGGAAGTGCCTACCGGCCCGGTCAAGCGCCGGCTCGGCGTGATGGGCGGGACGTTCGACCCGATCCACCACGGACACCTGGTGGCCGCCAGTGAGGTCGCCGCCCTTTTCCACCTCGACGAGGTGGTGTTCGTACCGACCGGCGAGCCGTGGCAGAAGTCCCAGCGGGCCGTGTCGCCCGCCGAGGACCGCTACCTCATGACGGTCATCGCGACGGCCTCGAACCCCCAGTTCTCGGTGAGCCGCATCGACATCGACCGCGGCGGGCCGACCTACACCATCGACACCCTGCGGGATCTGAGCGCGCTCAACGAGGACTCCGAGCTGTTCTTCATCACCGGCGCCGATGCCCTCGCGCAGATCCTGACCTGGCGGAACGCCGAGGAGCTCTTCTCTCTCGCGCACTTCATCGGAGTGACCCGGCCGGGCCATGTGCTCACCGACGACGGCCTGCCCGCGGGCGGTGTCTCCCTCGTCGAGGTGCCCGCGCTGGCGATTTCCTCCACGGACTGCCGCGAGCGGGTGGCCGCGGGGGATCCTGTCTGGTATCTGGTGCCGGACGGTGTGGTGCGCTACATCGACAAGCGTGAGCTGTACCGGGGAGCCTGAGCTTCCGGAAGAGAAGGGGCCCCGCGGTGAACGACCGACAGGATCAGTACGGCCGGTACGATCCGCACACAGCCCAGGAGCAGCAGCTCATCGGCTATGACCCGTACGGCAGGCCGGTGTACGGCCAGGCGCCCGCCCAGCCCGCCCAGCCCGCCCCGCCGCAGTACGAGCAGCCGTACGAGCAGCAGTACGACTACGGGTACCAGCCGCAGCAGCAGTACTACCCGCCGCAGCCGGCCGTCCCGGAGTACGGGCAGCAGGAGTACACCCAGGGCGCGGCCTACGCGTACGGCACCCAGCAGGCCCAGCAGTGGATCCCGCAGCAGACCGCCCCCGAAGCGGAACCACAACCGCAACCGCAGCCGGAACCGCGGCAGACGGCCCAGATCCCCGAACCACGCCGGCCGGCCGCTCCCGACTACCGCACCGAGCAGTTCGCGTTCATCGACCAGCCGGACGAGGACTCCGAGGACGTCATCGACTGGCTCGCCTTCACCGAGAGCCGCACCGAGCGCCGCGAGGAGGCCCGCCGCCGCGGCCGCAACCGTGTGGTCGCGCTGATCGTCGTACTGGCCCTGCTCGTCGTCGGCGGCCTGGGCTACCTCTGGTACGCGGGCAAGCTGCCCTTCCTCGACGGCCCGGAGCGGAAGAAGGACGCCGCGGCCGCCTCCGGCGCCCAGAAGCGCGACATGATCGTCGTCCATCTGCACAACACCAAGCGGGGCGGCACCACCACCGCCCTCCTCGTGGACAACGTCACCACCGAGCAGGGCGCCACCGTCCTGCTGCCGAACACCCTCGCCGTCACCAAGGCGGACGGCACCGGAGCGGCCCTCGGCAAGGCGGTCGAGGAAGGCGGCATCGGTACCCGCGATTCCCTCGACACGGTGCTCGGTACCCACATCGGCGGCACCTGGCGCCTGGACACGCCCTTCCTGGAGCGCCTCGTCGAACTCCTCGGCGGCATCGAGACCGACACCGACACCGCGGTACCGGCCGACGACCAGGCCAGGACCCCGGCCGTGGGGCAGGGACCCAAGCAGAGCCTCAACGGCGCGATGGCCGTCGCGTACGCCACCCACCGGGGCCAGGGCGAGCCGGAGACCAAGCAGCTGGAGCGCACGGGCCGGGTGCTCCACGCCGTCCTGCGCAAGATCCCGGGCGACCCGAAGGCGGCGGCCTCGACCGTGGACAGCATGGGCCAGATCCTGGACCCGGGCCTGGACGCGAAGAACCTCGGCGCGCTGCTGTCGCGGATCGGCGAGCACGCCAAGGTCGGCGCGCACCGCACCGAGATCCTCGCGGTGAAGGCGGACGGCAGCCTCACGGACGAGGCCAACAAGAAGATCGTCAAGGAGATCCTCGGCGGTTCCTTCACGGCGGCGCTGCCCGGCGTCGCACCCCGGGTCGGCCTCAGGGACGCCACGGGGGACGAGAAGACGCAGATCGCGGCGAAGGCGGCGCTGCTCAACGGCGGCTACGGCTTCGTGGACGGCGGCAAGGCCGACAGAACGGCCGCCACCTCGCAGATCACGTACCAGGACGACACGCAGCGGGACCGGGCGATCGAGGTCGCCAAGACGTTGGGACTGCCGGAGACGGCCGTGAAGAAGGCCGAGAACGCGGTGAACGCGGACGTCGTGGTGACCCTGGGCAGGGACTACAAGGCGTCCTGAGGGCTCCTGACGCCTTCCGGCGGCTGCTGTGAACAGGGCCTTCGCCCGCGCGGAACGTTCCGCGCGGGCGGTGACGGCGGTACATGAGACCCTTGTAAGGATCTGCCCGCCAACCCGAAAGCATGGCCAGTGACCGCCACGGACCGCTCCATCGAGCTCATCACCGCCGCCGCCCAGGCCGCGGCCGACCGGCTCGCGCACGACATCATCGCGTACGACGTCAGCGATGTGCTGTCGATCACCGACGCCTTCCTGCTCGCCTCCGCGCCCAACGACCGCCAGGTCAAGTCGATCGTCGACGAGATCGAGGAGCGGCTGCTCAAGGAGCTGGGCGCCAAGCCGGTCCGCCGCGAGGGCGACCGCGACGCCCGCTGGATCCTGCTCGACTACATCGACATCGTCGTCCACGTCCAGCACAGCGAGGAGCGGGTCTTCTACGCGCTGGAGCGCCTGTGGAAGGACTGCCCCGAGATCGAGCTCCCCGAGGACGCCAAGCTCACCATCGGCAAGGCCGAGGAGCACGCCAAGCTGCGGGAGGCGGCGGGCGACGACGAACTGGACGGTGATCTGTTCTGAGCACGACCCGCACGGGCACGACCAGTAGGAAGATCGTCCTCTGGCGGCACGGCCAGACCGCGTGGAACCTGGAGCGCCGCTTCCAGGGCTCCACGGACATCGCGCTGACCGAGACGGGTGTGGCGCAGGCGCGCCGCGCCGCCCGGCTCCTCGCCTCGCTGAAGCCGGACGTCATCGTGGCCTCCGACCTCCAGCGGGCCTCCGCCACGGCCGCCGAGCTGGCCGCCGTCACCGGACTGCCCGTGGAGCACGACGAGGCGCTGCGCGAGACGTACGCCGGCGAGTGGCAGGGCCTCACCCACGAGGAGATCCTCGAGAAGTACGGCGAGCAGTACGCGGCGTGGAAGCGCGGCGAGCCCGTCCGACGCGGCGGCGGTGAACTGGAGACCGAGGTCGCCGACCGCGCCGCTCCGGTGGTCCTGCGCCACGCCGACGGGCTGCCGCCGGGCGGCACGCTCGTGGTGGTCAGCCACGGCGGCACCATCCGTACGACGATAGGCCGCCTGCTGGGTCTGGACGCGTACAACTGGGAGGGTCTCGGCGGGCTCTCCAACTGCTGCTGGTCCGTCCTCGGCGAGGGCGCGCGCGGCTGGCGTCTGATGGAGCACAACGCCGGCACGCTGCCGGAACCGGTGCTCGGCGACGACGACTGAGCCCGACCGGCCCCGACGAGCCCCGCCTCACGGGGGCTCGCACCCGGATTTCACTTTCCGGCTGGTCGCAGGCTAGAGTTCTTCTTGTTCGCAGCGCGGAACACCGGAAACGGGGGGAGCGCGGCGGAGAGCGGGGCTATAGCTCAGTTGGTAGAGCGCCTGCATGGCATGCAGGAGGTCAGGAGTTCAATTCTCCTTAGCTCCACAATCAGGATCCCGTCCCCAATAGGGGGCGGGATCCTTGCGTTTGTTCCTTTGGCGCTTGCTGACCCGGCCGGTACCGGCATGGCAGAATCGGACGGCCGGAGGGGGACACGACGGCCTGACGCGGGAGGGAGTCGCTGACGGATGGGTGCACACCGGCGGCGGTGCGACTGGTGCGACAACGGCACGCCGATCGTGCGGGACATGGACCCCGTCAACCTCGACTACCAGTACTGGTGCGAGGAATGTGCGCGGGCGCTGATCATAAAAGGCGACCCGATCGAGACGTACCGCGAGCTGGAGGGGGAGCCGATCTACGGCCGGTTGCTCGACGAGCACTGCACGCTGAAGCGGTTCTATCAGTTCGCGCGAGCGTGACGAGACGGTAGCAACAGAGGCAAACCGGACATGGCCCGTGGTCGGCGGAAACCGATTTTTGGACCAGGGCCATGACCGTGTAATGTTTGGGACGTCGCCAAGGGGAACCGGACAAGGGAAACCAGGCGGCGGGCAGGGCGAGGGGCTATAGCTCAGTTGGTAGAGCGCCTGCATGGCATGCAGGAGGTCAGGAGTTCAATTCTCCTTAGCTCCACAGTGAAGAAGCGGGGGCCCCCCAACAGGTGGGGCCCCTCTAGTTTTTTTCCCACACCCCATTTACCCCAA
>NZ_JBSFTP010000053.1:0-54882 GCF_053591315.1 Streptomyces sp. NPDC003042 | reverse complement strand
GCCCCCCGCGCCGAGCCCGCCCCCGCCACCCCCCCCGCCGCCCGGCCCGATGGCCCCCCCCCCCCCCCCCCGGAACGGTGGAAGGGCGGGGCGGGGAGAAGCCCCGCGCAGCGGCACCCGTACCCGCCCGGCGGACGCCGGCTCCGGCCCGGCCGACCGGCCCCCGCATCGGGATGCGGACCACCCCGCCGCGGTCACGGACCGGCCCCCCGGGGTCACGGCGGCGGGTCACGGACCGGCCCCCCGGGGTCACGGCGGCGGGTCACGGACCGGCCCCCGGTCACGGCGGCGGGTCACGGACCGGCCCCCGGGTCAGGAGGGCGACAGGAGCTCCGCCAGGACGGCGGCGTGGCTCGTCCCCGGATCACGGACCGCCGTCAGCAGCGTCACCGGCCCGGCGGCCGCCAGCGCCCGCAGCCGCGCCAGTTCCTCCACCGCCTCCGGCTCCGCCAGCTCCGCCTCGTACCGCTGCCGGAACTCCCCGGCCGAGCCTCCGCCCCCGTGGAACCACTTCCTCAGCTCCGTCGACGGTGTCACCGCCTTCGGCCACTCGTCCACCCCGGCCGCGGCCTTCGCCAACCCCCGCGGCCACAGCCGGTCCACGAGGACCCTCACCCCGTCGTCCGGCTCCGGCGGATCGTAGACACGCCGCACCCGCACCCGGTCCGCCGACGCACTCACCCCGCACCACCTCCCAACCCCTTCACCTCGTCCCACACCGTCGGATCCAGCGTCCCCAGCCTGGTCCGGAACTCCCACAGCCACACCTCCGCCGGCCGGTCCGCCTCCAGGAAGCCGGCCCGCCCCCGCATACCCGCCACCCCCGGCGGCAGCGGGATCACCCCGGGTCGCCGGTCGTCGTACTTGCCCGTGATCCACGCGACCCGCGCCCGCTCCCGGTGGACCCGTACCGCCAGCACCAGACACGCCCGCCCGTCCCCCAGGCACCACAGCTCACCGGCCCGCACCCGCGGCGGTGGCCCCGGCCCGTGCGGCGGCGGCCGCGCGGTCCTCGCCGGATCCGGCCCCGTCCGCAGGACCCGCCGCGGGAGCAGCACCAGCACCGCCACGGCGACCGCCGCCGCCAAGGCGGGCCACCAGGACGTGTCCATATTCCGACCGTAGCCGCGCCGAAGGCCCCCGGCGCGGCAACTCCTGTACCCCTCGTCGCTCCCCTGGGTGACACGACAGGTGATTCCCCCCACAACGGCCTGCCGCGAAGGAGCGACCGGCGGTTCGGCGCCTTACGCTCGACCCACGCACGGCCCGCATTCCGTCCACGGACCGTCAACGGAGGTTCACGCTCCATGAAGCTCACCGTCGTCGGCTGTTCGGGGTCGTTCCCGTCCGCGGAATCGGCCTGTTCGAGCTACCTCGTCGAGGCCGACGGCTTCCGGCTGCTCCTCGACATGGGCAACGGTTCCCTCGGCGCGCTCCAGCGCCACTGCGGTCTCTACGACCTCGACGCGATCTTCCTGAGCCACCTGCACGCCGATCACTGCATCGACATGTGCGCGTACTTCGTCGCCCGCTACTACCGGCACGAGGGCGGCCGCTGCGGCGCGATTCCCGTCTACGGACCCGAGGGCACCGAGCAGCGCCTGACCACCGCCTACGAGGACGTCCCGGACGAGAGTTCGATGAGCGAGGTCTTCGACTTCCGCTCCCTGAAGTCCGACACCTTCGAGATCGGACCGTTCCGGATCCGTACCGAGAAGGTCCGCCACCCGGTGGAGTCGTTCGGCATCCGCGTGGAGCACGGCGGGCGTTCCCTCGTGTACTCCGGCGACACCGGCGCGTGCCCGGAGCTGGCGTCGCTGGCCGAGGGGGCCGACCTGTTCCTGTGCGAGGCGTCCTTCACGCACGGCAAGGAGGACATCCCGGACCTCCACCTCAACGGCCGCGAGGCCGGCGAGTACGCGCGCGGCGGCAAGGTCGGCCGGCTCGTGCTGACCCACATCCCGCCGTGGACGGACGCCGCGCAGAACCTGGCCGACGCCCGCGCGGTCTACGACGGCCGGGTCGACCTCGCCCACGCGGGCGCCGTGTACGAGGTCTGACGCCACGACAGCACGAAGCCCCCGCCCTCCCTTCCGGGAGAGCGGGGGCTTCGTCCGCGTACGGGGACTGCTACTTGGCCTCGGCCTTCACGAGCTCGGCGAGCTCCTCGTCGGACTCGCGGCCCGGCGTCGGCAGGTTGAACTTCGTGATCGCGAAGCGGAAGACGAAGTAGTAGACCACCGCGAAGCACAGACCGACACCGGCCAGGCCCCACGGGTTGTTGGCGATGCCCAGGTTCAGCAGGAAGTCGACCGCACCGGCGGAGAAGCCGAAGCCGTCGCGCATCCCCAGGGCCCAGGTCAGAGCCAGGGAGACACCGGTCAGCACCGCGTGGATCGCGTACAGCACCGGGGCGATGAACATGAAGGTGAACTCGATCGGCTCGGTCACACCGGTGACGAAGGCGGTGGCCGCGAGGGAGAACATCATGCCGCCGACGACCTTGCGGCGCTCGGGGCGGGCGCAGTGGACGATCGCGAGGCAGGCCGCCGGGAGGGCGAACATCATGATCGGGAAGAAGCCGGTCATGAACTGGCCGGCGGTCGGGTCACCGGCGAGGAAGCGGCCGATGTCACCGTGGACGGCACCGGTGGGGGTGTCGAAGGAACCGGCCTGGAACCACGGGAAGGAGTTCAGCAGGTGGTGCATGCCGATCGGGATCAGCGCACGGTTGGCGACACCGAAGATGCCCGCGCCGACGGCGCCCGAACCGGTCAGCCACTCACCGAAGTTGTGCAGACCCGTGCCGAGGACCGGCCAGATCAGACCGAAGACGATGCCGGCGACCAGACCCGCGAGGGCGGAGAGGATGGGGACCATGCGGCGGCCGCCGAAGAAGCCGGCCCAGTCGGGCAGCTTGGTCCGGTAGAACTTCTGGTAGAGCAGGGCGGTGATGATGCCCATCACGACACCGCCGAGGACACCGGCGTTGACCGCGGCGTCCACCATGACGATTTTGCCGTCGACGACCTTGGCGACCTTCGGAAGGTTGCTGTCGGTGAAGGTGGCGAGCACCTTCTGGAAGACGAGGTAACCGGTGACGGCGGCCAGGGCGGTGGAGCCGTCCGACTTCTTGGCGAAGCCGATCGCGATGCCGACGGCGAACAGCAGCGCCATGTTGTCGAGGATCGCGCCACCACCGGCGGCCATGTAACCGGCGATCTTGAGGATGAACGTCGGGAAGACGTCCTTGTCGCCGAGCATGTCGCCCGCACCCAGGCGGAGCAGGAGCGCGCCGGCAGGCAGCACGGCAACGGGGAGCATGAGGCTCCGGCCGATGCGCTGCATGACGGCCATCACGCCAGCGCCCTTCTTCTTTTCCGCGGCAGCGGTGGCTGTGGACATGGACTTCCTCCAGTGGGCAAGGCGCCGCCCAGGAGCAAGGAAGGGGGAGGCGACGTCTCAGAAAAGGGGGACCGCAGGACTGGATTCAGGCCCGCGTGGTCTACACCAATGGGTGGTGTAGACCAGTTGTAACACGGTGGGGGTTAGATAAGGAACCTTCAATTTCCTGTGGCCTACGCCACACCGGGTCCGGCCCGGCCGGATGGCGGGACCACAGGTCCTGCGGACATGGCGAAGGCCCCGGATCCGGGATCCGAGAGCCTCGCCTACCGGCGCCGAAGGGCCCGCCGCGGCCTGCCGGTCGCCCCTTGGTGGGTACGGCCCGCCGATCACGGCTTGGTGGTCACGGCTTGGTGGTCTCCGCCTGCATCGCCGCGATCTCCTCGTCCGACTCCCGGCCCGGCGTCGGGATGTCGAACTTCGTGATCGCGAAACGGAAGACCGCGTAATACACCACCGCGAAGCCCAGCCCGATCGGAATGATCAGCCAGGGCTTGGTCGCCAGGCCCCAGTTGATGACGTAGTCGATCAGGCCCGCCGAGAAGCTGAAGCCGTCCTTCACCCCCAGCGCCCACGTCACCGCCATCGACACACCCGTCAGCACCGCGTGGATCACGTACAGCAGCGGCGCCACGAAGAGGAACGAGTACTCCAGCGGCTCGGTGATGCCCGTGACGAACGACGTCAGACCCACCGACAGCATCAGACCGCCCACCTCCTTGCGCCGCAGCGGCTTCGCGCAGTGCGTGATGGCCAGCGCCGCCGCCGGCAGGGCGAACATCATGATCGGGAAGAAGCCCGTCAAGAACTGACCGGCATCCGGGTCGCCCGCCAGGAACATGTTGATGTCACCGTGCACCGTCTGCCCGTCCGGCTTGGTGAAGCTCCCGAACTGGAACCACACCGGCACGTTCAGGAACTGGTGCAGGCCGATGACCAGCAGCGCACGGTTCGCGATGCCGAAGATGCCCGCACCCCAGGCACCCAGACCCACCAGCCAGTCGGAGAAGCTCTCCAGCGCCTCACCGACCGGCGGCCAGATCCACAGACAGAGCGCGGCGAACGCGATCGCGACGAAGGACATGATGATCGGGACCAGGCGGCGACCGTTGAAGAAGCCCAGCCAGTCCACCAGCTTCACCCGGTGGTAGCGCTGCCAGAACCAGGCCGTCAGCAGCCCCATGATGATGCCGCCGAAGACCCCCGGGTTCTGGTACGTGTGCAGGGCGAAGGTGTCGGTCGGCGTCAGACAGCCGCCCCCGATGTCCGTCATCCCGGGCGGGCAGTCCTTGGGGAAGGCGTGCAGCACGCCGCGGTAGACCAGGAACCCCGCGACGGCCGCGAGCGCCGTGGACCCGTCCGCCTTCTTGGCCATGCCGATCGCGACGCCGACGCAGAACAGCAGAGGCAGGCCGAGGTCGGCGTCGAGCAGCGCGCCACCCGCGCCGGCCATCACCTTGGCGACGCTCGTCCAGTTCAGACCGTCCGCACCGAACACGTCCGGCTGGCCCAGACGGTTCAGGATGCCCGCGGCGGGAAGGACGGCGATCGGCAGCTGAAGGCTTCGCCCCATCTTCTGCAGCCCCTGGAACAAACCGTTCCACCACTTCGGCCGCGGCACTGCCGCGGCGCTGCTCGCGCTCATCGCGTCCTCCCTGACCGGCCGGTTTTTGGCAGCTGGGACACGTGCGGCACACTGGTGTAGACCAGTTGCCGGACGGTCTGCTGCTGATGGTCATCATTCGGCAGATACCAGACGCACGCCCGCGTAGATGGGCCAACAGTGAGTTACCGTGACGAAGCGGACGACGCTGTTATACGGCCGCCGAGACTCGTTCTTCGAAACACTCAGGGAGAAACACATGGCCACCAAGGCTGAGAAGATCGTCGCCGGGCTCGGCGGTATCGAGAACATCGAAGAAGTCGAAGGCTGCATCACCCGCCTGCGCACCGAAGTCCACGACGCGAGCCTGGTCGACGAGGCCGCCCTGAAGGCCGCCGGCGCCCACGGCGTCGTCAAGATGGGCACCGCCATCCAGGTCGTCATCGGCACCGACGCCGACCCGATCGCCGGCGAGATCGAAGACATGATGTGAGCTGAGCCCACCGGCTCAGCGGTACGCCACGACCCCGTCCCGGACCCGTCCGGACGGGGTCTTCGCACGGAGACACGGGCCCCGCCCCACAGGGACTAGGCTCGAACCATGTCTCGCATCGACGGCCGTACGCCCGAACAGCTCCGCCCGGTCACCATCGAACGCGGATGGAGCAAGCACGCCGAGGGCTCCGTCCTCATCTCCTTCGGAGACACCAAAGTGTTCTGCACCGCCTCCTTCACCGAAGGCGTCCCGCGCTGGCGCAAGGGCAGCGGCGAAGGTTGGGTCACCTCCGAATACTCGATGCTGCCCCGCTCCACCAACACCCGCGGCGACCGCGAATCCGTCCGCGGCAAGATCGGCGGCCGCACCCACGAGATCTCCCGCCTCATCGGCCGCTCGCTGCGCGCCGTCATCGACTACAAGGCCCTCGGCGAAAACACCATCGTCCTGGACTGCGACGTCCTCCAGGCCGACGGCGGCACCCGCACCGCCGCCATCACCGGCGCCTACGTCGCCCTCGCCGACGCCGTCGCCTGGGGCCAGAAGAAGAAGCTCATCAAGGCCGGCCGCAAGCCCCTCACCGGCACCGTCGCCGCCGTCAGCGTCGGCATCGTCGACGGCGTCCCCCTCCTCGACCTCTGCTACGAGGAAGACGTACGCGCCGAGACCGACATGAACGTCGTCTGCACCGGCGACGGCCGCTTCGTCGAAGTCCAGGGCACCGCCGAAGGCGAACCCTTCGACCGCAAGGAACTCAACGCCCTCCTCGACCTCGCCGCCGGCGGCTGCGCCGACCTCGAAGCCATCCAGCTCGGCGCCCTGGACCTGGGCACCCTCCAGACCCCCCAGGCCCCGCAGACTCCGCAGGTCCCGTAGGCCCGCAGCAACCGCCGGGCCCGGCCCGGCGTCTACGCAGTCACGGGTGCACGGTGTCGAAGCCGTGCACCCGTCCACGTATCCACGCCCTTGGGGGACCCGAAGATGAAGCCGAAGCTCCGCATAGCGGCCGTAGCACTGGCGGCCGCACTCACCGTCCCGGCCCTCACCTCCTGCAACGCCATCTCCACCGCCATGGACTGCGCCAACACCGCCGTCGCCATCGCGGACAGCGCCAACGACCTCCAGCAGGCCGTCTCCCAAGCCGGCAACAGCCTCCAGGACGCCCAGACCGCGCTCAACGAGATCGAAGCCAACCTCAAGAAGGTCGGCGACCAGACCGACAACGCCGACCTCTCCAAGGCCGTCGACTCCATGAACACGGCCGTCAAGAACGTCCGCACCGCCATCGAGAACGGCGACACCACCCCCGACATCAAGCCCGTCGCCGACGCCGCCTCCGAGATCTCCAAGGTCTGCACCCCGGGCTGAGACGCCCGGCGGCCGGAAATAATGGGACCCATGACCTCCTCCGCGCCCAGCCGCCGCCTCATCCTCGCCACCCGCAACCCGGGCAAAGTCACCGAACTGCGCGCCATCCTGTCCGACGCCGGCCTGCCGCACGAGCTGGTCGGCGCGGACGCGTACCCCGAGATCCCGGACGTGAAGGAAACCGGCGTCACCTTCGCCGAGAACGCCCTCCTCAAGGCCCACGCCCTCGCCCGGGCCACCGGCCTGCCCGCCGTCGCGGACGACTCGGGCCTGTGCGTCGACGTCCTGAACGGCGCCCCCGGCATCTTCTCCGCCCGCTGGGCCGGCGCCCACGGCGACGACGAGGCCAACCTCCGCCTCCTGCTGGCCCAGCTCTCGGACATCGACGACGCCCACCGCGGAGCCCACTTCTTCTGCGCGGCGGCCCTGGCCCTCCCGGACGGCACCGACCGCGTGGTCGAGGGCCGCCTCCTGGGCACCCTGCGCCACACCCCGTCGGGCACGGGCGGCTTCGGCTACGACCCGATCCTCCAGCCCCTGGGTGAGACCCGCACCTGCGCGGAGCTCACCCCGGCGGAGAAGAACGCCATCTCCCACCGCGGCCAGGCCTTCCGCGCCCTGGTCCCGGTGGTCCGGGAACTCCTGGGCTGACGCAGGGAGGCCGGGTCCCCCGATATCGGGGGACCCGGCCTCGTCCTGGTACGCCCGGTCGGATTCGAACCGACATACGTGGCCACCTAAAGACCACCGCTAACCAGGTCGCGTACGGGCGCGAGCAAGGGACACTCTACTGCTCACCGTGCCGCACAGTGGAAGTGGCATTACCGATTGCTTTGTCCACCACGGCACCACGTGCTGGTGACCGCATGACAGTTGGGGCACAGCAACCGCAGGTTCTCGCGGCGGTCGTCACTCCAGTCGCCGTTGATGTGGTCGACTTCCAATGTCATCGGCCGCCCGAGCCAGTCCGGAGTCGTTCCGCACATGTCGCAGCACTCCGCGACGCCGATCTCGCGCAGGGCGCGCCGCAGGAGGTGGGTGCGGGTGCGTCGTTCTCCGTCGTGCTTGACGAGGATCTCTGTCGCGACCCTCACTGGCGTCGGCCCCGGCTTGCCTCGTTGGTGTGCCTGGCCGAGGAAGTGCTCTGTCGAGAGGCCGTTCTCAGCCGTGAACTGGCGCAGGGCCGCACGCTGCCGACCGTTGTCGGGGAGTTCAAGGCGTCGTAGCGTCTCGGCGATGCTCTAGGACTCGGCCACCGCACTCCGGATCTCATCTCTCATCGCCGGTCGGCCTGCGCCTACCAGTGGGCCTGAAGTGGGAGACGTCGATCCCGTGGTGCGCGAATCGCCCCATCAAGTAGCGCCCAAGGCGCTCGTAAGGCTTGGTGCCTAGGTATGCGATGACCTCATCGATGTCGCCACACCTCTCCGCAGCCTCGGTCAGCAACTCCCGCGTGTAGCCGTTGCCGACGTTCATCGGCGCCCCTTTGCGCGGCCGCGGTACGAGTCGGTGGTGGAGTGGCAGTTGGGGCAGAGCAGCCGTAGGTTCTCGGGCAGGTTGTTGCGCCAGTTGCCGTCGATGTGGTCCACCTCCAGCGGCAGCGGATAGCCCTGCCAGGCCGCTGGGATGCCGCACATCTGGCACGTGTTCGGAACGCCCAGCGCGGTCAGCGCCTGCTTCAGCTGCTCGCTCTGCGCCCGACGGGCCTGGGGGTCGTCCCGCCTGACCAGAAGGCTTTCCGGGCTCCGGCGGACCTTGGTGCGACCGGCAGGCGACGGAAGCTTGAAGTGGGACGTGTCTATCCCGAACGCTTTGACTCTGCGGGTGATGTGCGTGTGGTGGCCGCCGACAACGTCGAGGCCGAGGCGCCGGAGCACCTCGCACATGGTCGTCGAGGCGGCGACGGCCTCCGCCAGGATTTCCCTCGTCCACTTCACCCCCTCCCGCTCGAAGTGGGAGACGTCCACGCCCAGCTTCTGCATGCGGTCGTGCACGTACCGCCGCGAGCCCCCCTTCGGGTCCACCCCCAGCTTCTCCAGCGCCTCCGTCAGCGTGCGTGACGTGCTCGCCGCCTCCGTCAGGCGTTCCTTCGTGTACGGGCTGATCGGCATCCGGCCCCCTCCGCTCCTGGCCGCGCGTGCGACCCTCGTACGGAGTAACGGACCGATAGTCGGACGGTTACGGCATTTCTCGTCCGATAAACGGAGCAGCCCGCACCGGTTTGATGCGGGCCGCTGTGTCGAAACGGGGTGGGATCAGACGCCGAGGTCCTTGATGATCTTGGCTACGTGGCCCGTCGCCTTCACGTTGTAGAAGGCGTGCTCGACCTTGCCCTCTTCGTCGACGACCACCGTGGAGCGGATGACTCCGGTGACCGTCTTGCCGTAGAGCTTCTTCTCGCCGAACGCGCCGTACGCCGTCAGGGTCGCCTTCTCCGGGTCGCTGACCAGGGTGACCTTGAGGTTCTCCTTCTCGCGGAACTTCGCGAGCTTCTCCGGCTTGTCGGGGGAGACGCCGATGACGTCGTAGCCGGCCGTGGCCAGGGCGTCCAGGTTGTCCGTGAAGTCGCAGGCCTGCTTGGTGCAGCCCGGGGTCAGGGCGGTCGGGTAGAAGTACACGATCACCTTGCGGCCCTTGTGGTCCGCCAGCGAGACCTCGTTGCCGTCCGCGTCGGGCAGGGTGAAGGCGGGGGCGGTGTCGCCCGGCTGAAGTCGCTCGCTCATCTGACAGTCTCCTCAGGAAGGGATCGATATGTCACGAGACTAAGCTGACAGACTGTCCATGACCGATCACGACCACGATCACGACCACGACGGAGGCAGCGCGGTGCCCGAAGCCAGGACCCCCGCACAGATCGAGGCGGACATCGTCCGCCGCCGTGAGCAGCTCGCCGAGACGCTCGACGAGATCGGTGTGCGGATGCACCCGAAGACGATCATCGGGGATGCGAAGGCCAGGGTCGCCTCCACCGTCGACCACACGGCCGGTCGGGCCTACGTGGCCGTGAACCGGTTCGTGACCGATGTGAAGGGCGCGCTGCGGCACGAGGACGGGACGGTCCGTGTCGAGCGGGTCGTGCCCGTCGCGCTGCTGGCGGCCGGTGTGGTCGGGCTGCTGGTGATGTCGGCGCGCCGTAAGCGCTGAGGACCCTCCGGCGTGCGGGGCGTACGTGGGCGGGTAGGTTTCGGGGCGTGAGCGACAACACCACTACCCACGACAAGATGCCCATCCGGATGCTGCACGACCGTGTGCTCGTGAAGTCCGACCTGCCCGAGGGGGAGCGCCGCTCGGGTGGCGGCATTCTGATTCCGGCGACGGCCGCGGTGGGCAAGCGGCTGGCCTGGGCCGAGGTGGTCGCGGTCGGGCAGAACGTACGCAGTGTGGAGCCGGGTGACCGGGTGCTGTACGACCCCGAGGACCGGGCTGAGGTCGAGGTGCGGGGGGCGACGTACGTGCTGATGCGTGAGCGGGATCTGCACGCGGTGGCCGCGGAGCGGCTGGAGGGGTCGAAGGATTCGACCGGGCTGTACCTGTAGAGCTGGTGACGTGTGAAGGGGCCGGTGACCGGGGTCACCGGCCCTTGGCATGGGGTTTTGCTACGGTGGTGGGGAACCCCCGACGAGACGCGCCGTACCGGGTTGCAGGACGACAAGACGACGCACCCCCGTTCCGCTCTCGTCCCGGAGGTGCCTGTCATGGCCTGGGTTCTGCTTCTCGTCGCCGGTCTGCTCGAAGTGGGCTGGTCGATCGGTATGAAATTCACCGATGGCTTCACCCGGCTGTGGCCCAGTGTGTTCACGGGTGCCGGGATCGTCGCGAGCATGGTGCTGCTGTCCTACGCGGCCAAGACGCTGCCGATCGGTACGGCGTACGGGGTGTGGGTGGGTATCGGTGCTGCCGGTGCGGCCGTGCTCGGTATGGCGGTGCTGGGGGAGCCCGTCACCGCCGCCCGGATCTTCTTCATCTGTCTGCTGCTGGTCGCCGTGGTGGGGCTGAAGGCGACCTCCGGTCACTGATGCGGTGAGGTCGGCCGGGTCATTCCAGGAAGTCGTCCGGGGGGCGCCGGCCTTCGGTGGCGCCGCCCTGGGTGGTGCCGTCCGTGGTCTGGCCGCTGGTCGTCTGCCCGCCGGTCGTCTGGCCCGCGTCGGTCTGCCCGCCGGTGGTCCGGCCGCTCGTCGTCTGGCCGCCCTGCGTCTGTCCTCCGTCGGTCTGGCCTCCTTGCGTCCGGCCGCCTTGCGTCTGGCCGCCCTGGCCCTGGCCGCCGTCCGTCCGGCCTCCGTTGTCCTGGCCGTCCGTTGGCCGGCCCGGCTGGGTCGGGGGGCTCGGCGGGCGGCTGCCCCGGGGTTGCTGCGGGGTGCTCGGCTGCAGCGGCGCCGGGGGTGGTGGGGGCCGGTCGGCGCCCGGCTGGAGTTCGAGTTCGAAGTCGACGGGGTCCGTGGCTTCCAGGGCCTCCTTCGTGTACGCCGCCCAGATCCGGGCCGGGTAGCCGCCACCGCCGATGCGGGATTCGCCGAGGGCGTTGTACAGCGATTGCAGGCTTCCGGTGTCGGGGTCCTGGCCCATCATCGAGACGACCGTGACCAGGTTCGGGGTGTACGCCGCGAACCAGGCCGAGCGGTCGAGTTCGGCGGTGCCCGTCTTGCCGGCGGCGGGGTGGCCGGCGGCGAGGGCGGCCGTACCGGTGCCGTTGTCGACGACGCTGACCAGCATGGAGGTGGTGGTGTCGGCGGCTTCGCGGCTGATGGCCTGGTGCGGGCTGCGGTCGGGGAGGTCGATGGTGTCGCCGCCCTTGGTGATCTTCTCCAGGAAGGTGTACGGGGTGTGGCGGCCGTGGTCGGCGAGGGTCGCGTAGGCCTGGGTCATGTCGAGGACGCTGGCCTGGAGGGTGCCGAGGGCCATGGCGGGGCCGGCGTCGAAGTTCGGGGTGTTCTCGGGGATGCCGAGGGCGACGGCGGTCCGTTTGACCTCGTCGGTGCCGACGTCGACGACCATCTGCGCGAAGACGGCGTTGACGGAGAGGTCGGTGGCGGTGTTGACGGTGATGTCGCCGTAGGACACCTGGCCCTCGTTCTCGGGGGCGTAGGGGATGCGGGTGCCGACGACGCGGCGTTTGTTGTCGCCGTTGTAGAGGGTGTGCGGGGTGATGCGGCGGCCGTCCTGGGTGCGCGAGTCGTTCTCGACGGCGGCGGCGAAGACGAACGGTTTGAAGGTGGAGGCGACCTGGTAGTCGTGCCGGGTCGCGTTGTTCACGTACTGCTTGGTGTAGTCGATGCCGCCGTAGAGGGCGACGACCTTGCCGGTGGCGGGGTCGATGGAGACCCCGCCGGCGCGTACGAGGCGGTCGGCCGGGCGCTTGTCGGGTCGGAGTCTGGCGACCATCTGCTCCTGGACGGCGTCGACGAAGGCGGTCTGGCGGCGTTTGTCGATGGTGGTGGTGATGCGGTAGCCGCCCTCGGCGAGGGTTTTGTCGTCGAGGATCTCGCGTTCGGTGATGTAGTCCTTGACGGCTTCCACGAGGTAGCCGCGCTGGCCGGAGAGGCCTGATGCCGGGCGGACCTTGCCGGGTTCGGGGAACCGGGCCGCGGCGCGTTCGGCCTCGGGCATCCACTTCTTCTTCACCATGCCGTCGAGTACGTAGTTCCAGCGGCCGACGGCGCGGTCGCGGCTGCGGGGGTGGGCGACGACGTCGAAGGCGCTGGGGGAGTTGAGGAGGGTGGCGAGGTACGCGCCCTCGGCGGTGGTGAGTTCGTCGACGTCCTTGCCGTAGTAGGCCTGGGAGGCGGCCTGGATCCCGTAGGCGTTGCGGCCGAAGTAGCTGGTGTTCAGGTAGCCCTCGAGGATGTAGTCCTTCGACTTCTCGCGACCGAGTTTGAGCGCGATGAAGAACTCCTTGACCTTTCGTTTCACCGTCTGTTCCTGGCCCAGGTAGTAGTTCTTGACGTACTGCTGGGTGATGGTCGAGCCGGACTGCTTGCCCTTGCCGGTGACCGTGTTCCAGGCGGCGCGGACCATCGCCTTGGGGTCCACCGC
This sequence comes from Streptomyces sp. NPDC003042, assembly GCF_053591315.1. Taxonomy (NCBI): domain Bacteria; kingdom Bacillati; phylum Actinomycetota; class Actinomycetes; order Kitasatosporales; family Streptomycetaceae; genus Streptomyces; species Streptomyces sp. NPDC003042. The sequence continues at coordinate 41,980 of NZ_JBSFTP010000053.1, read as the reverse complement.
GCGTTCGGAGTAGAAGTCCCGGTCTTCCGCGGCGAGTACGGTCTGCTGGACGGTGCGCGGGATCTGTGAGAGCGGGACGTTGACGCGGTTGACCTCGCCGTCGCCGGCCAGCGGGGAGCCGTCGGAGTAGAGGTAGACGTTGGACTGGGCGGTGGCGGCGGCGTTGGCCGGGGGGATGTCGACCAGCAGATAGCCGGCGGTCAGGGCGCCGATGAGCAGCAGGGCGAGCAGTAGGAATCCGCCCAGGAGCATGCGCCAGGTGGGGAAGAGGCGGCGCCATCCGGTCCGCTTGCGGTTCCGTCGGGGCTTCTTGGCCGGGGGTGGCCGCTGTCCGGTGACCGGGCGGCCGCGTGGTGGTTGCCGCGGTGTGTGCGTGGGGGTGTGCGTCGGGGTGTCCGGGTCGCGAGGGATCCAGCCCGGTGGTGGTGACTGGTCGCTCATCTCCGGGGCTCCTTGTGACCGTGCGAAATATCCACTTCCGTACCTCATGGTGTCTACCCGATGGCCGGTGATTCTCCTCCGGACGGGCATAAATCGGTCGCGTGGCTCGCCCCTCCGCACTAAGCTCGCGCGCTTTGGCCGACGTAGGAACGACGTGGGAAACGGAGGGATACGGTGCGTCAGAGAGCGCGGCTCTACTTGGCCGTGGCGGCCGGCGGGTTCCGGCGCTACGCCACCTACGGGACGGCGACGGCCGCGGGGGTGTTCACCAACACCGTGTTCGGTTTCATCGTCGCGTACACGTACATCGCGCTGTGGGACCAGCGGCCCGGCCTCGGCGGCTACGACCAGGCTCAGGCCCTCACCTTCGTGTGGGTCAGCCAGTCGCTGCTGGCGGCGGGGTCGTTGCTCGGCGGGGGTTTTCAGGAGGAGTTGCAGGAGCGGGTCCGTACGGGTGACATCGCCGTCGACCTGTACCGGCCGGCGGATCTTCAGATGTGGTGGCTGGCGGCCGATCTGGGGCGGGCGGCTTTCCAGTTGGTGGGGCGGGGGGTGGTGCCGCTGGCGGCGGGGGCGCTGGCCTTTCCGTTGGCGCTGCCCGTGGATCCGGTGCGCTGGCTGCTGTTCCTGGTGTCGGTCGCGCTCGGGCTGGTGGTGAGTTTCGCGGTGCGCTACCTGTTGGGGCTGGCGGCGTTCTGGCTGATGGACGGGGCCGGGATCAACATGATGGCGACGGTCGTGACGATCTTCTTCTCAGGGATGCTGCTGCCGTTGACGGTGTTCCCGGGCGGCTTCGGCGAGTTGGTGCGCGTCCTGCCGTGGGCGGCGATGCTCCAGGTGCCGGTGGATGTGTTGATGGGCACGCACGAGGGGGCCGGGGGCGCGGTCCGGGCGCTGCTGTTCCAGGCGTGTTGGGCGTTCGTTCTGCTGGGTGCGGGACGGCTGGTGCAGTCGGCGGCGACGCGGAAGGTGGTGGTCCAGGGTGGCTGAGGCGACGCTGGTGCGGGAGGGGGAGGCGGTCGGTCCGCTGGTCGTGCCGCGGCGGAGCCGGGCGTGGGAGGGGCTGCGCGGCTACGGGTTGATCGTGGGGATGTGGATCCGGTCGACGATGACGTACCGGACGTCGTTCTTCCTGTCCACGTTCGGCAACGCGGCGATCACGCTGCTGGATTTCGTCGCGATCTACGTCATGTTCTCGCACGTGGACGTGCTGGGCGGTTTCGCGCTGCCCGAGATCGCGCTGCTGTACGGATCCTGCTCGGCCTCGTTGGGGCTGGCGGACCTGTTGCTGGGCAACACCGACCGGATCGGTGCGCGGATCCGGGACGGTTCGCTGGACACGATGCTGGTGCGGCCGGTTCCGGTGCTGGCGCAGGTGGCGGCGGACCGGTTCGCGCTGCGCCGGCTGGGGCGGGTCGCGCAGGGGCTGGGGGTGCTGGGCTGGGCGGTTTCGGCGCTGGAGGTGGAGTGGACGGCCGGGAAGGTGCTGCTGGTGCCGGTGATGATCCTGGCGGGGGCGGGGATCTTCGGGGCGGTGATGGTGGCCGGGGCGGCGTTCCAGTTCCTCGCGGGGGACGCGGCGGAGGTGCAGAACTCCTTCACGTACGGGGGCTGCACGATGCTGCAGTATCCGCCGACGGTGTTCGCGAAGGACCTGCTGCGCGGGGTGACCTTCATCGTGCCGCTGGCCTTCGTCAACTGGCTGCCGGCCCTGTACGTGCTGGGGCGGCCCGATCCGCTGGGCTTGCCGGGGTGGGTGGCGTTCGTGAGCCCGCTGGTGGCCTTCGTGGTGTTCCTGCCCGCGTCGCTGGCGTGGCGCGCGGGTGTCCGTTCGTACCGAAGCACGGGGAGCTGATCCGTGATGTCTGGGGCTGTGGCGGTGGATGCGTTGATCTCGCTGGACGGGGTCGAGAAGGTTTTCGACGTACGGCGCCGGGTGAGCCTGATGCGCCGGGAGAAGCGGCAGGTCAGGGCCGTGGACGGGATCAGCTTCGAGGTGGCGCGGGGCGAGATGGTCGGCTACATCGGGCCCAACGGTGCGGGGAAGTCGACCACGATCAAGATGCTGACCGGCATCCTCACGCCGAGCGGCGGGCGGTTGCGCGTCGCGGGCATCGATCCGGCGCGGGAGCGGATGCGGCTCGCGCACCGGATCGGGGTGGTGTTCGGGCAGCGCACGACGCTGTGGTGGGACCTGCCGCTGAAGGACTCGTACGGGCTGATGCGGCGGATGTACCGGATTCCGGCGGCGCGGTTCAAGGAGAACCTGGAGCGCTGCGTGGAGCGGCTGGACCTGGCGGAGCTGCTCGACGTACCGGTGCGGCAGCTGTCGCTGGGACAGCGGATGCGCGGGGACATCGCGGCGGCGCTGCTGCACGATCCGGAGGTGCTGTACCTGGACGAGCCGACGATCGGGCTCGACGTGGTGAGCAAGGCGAAGGTACGGGGCTTCCTGCGGCAGCTGAACGAGGAGCTGGGGACGACGGTGCTGCTGACCACGCACGACCTCCAGGACATCGAGCAGCTGTGCGAGCGGGTGATGGTGATCGACCACGGGCGGCTGATGTACGACGGGCCGCTGGGCGGGCTGCACGCGGCGGGGCCAGCGGGGGAGAGCGAGCGCACGCTGGTGGTGGACCTGGAGCGGGAGCTGGCGCCGATCGAGGTGGAGGGGGCGCGGGTGGTGAAGGTGGAGGGGCCGCGGCAGTGGCTGGCGTTCCCGGCGCAGGCCTCGGCGGCGCCGCTGGTGGCGGCGGTGGCGGCGCGGTATCCGCTGCTGGACCTGTCGGTGCGGGAGCCGGACATCGAGGACGTGATCGCGCGGATGTACGCGGGGCGGGGGTGATGCACGGGGTGGAGGGATCAGGGATGAGTCAGGGGTGGGGGGCGGGGTCGGGCCATTCAACTGCGCGGGATCAGTGCATAGGGTGGTTGGCATGACTGACGAGCGGCCGGACCGGCCGGAGCAGCCTCGCGTGCCGGAGCTGAGGGCGTCGGATGCCGACCGGGACCGGGTGGTGGAGCGTCTGCGGGACGCCGTCGCCGAGGGTCGGCTCGACATGGAGGAGTTCGAGGAGCGGCTGGGGGCGGCGTACGCGTCGCGGACGTACGCGGAACTCGAACCGCTGACGGCCGACCTGCCGGGGCCGGGGCCGGGGGTGTCGGTGGCGCCGGTCGCCCCGGTGGCGGGACCGGCGTCGGGCTCGTCCTGGCCGGCCCGGATCGGCGGGGCGGGTACGTCGGCCACGGCGGTCGCCGTGATGTCGGGGTTCCAGCGCAAGGGGTACTGGACGGTGCCGGCCCGCTTCACCGCGGTGGCGTTCTGGGGCGGCGGTGAGCTCGACCTGCGCGAGGCCGACTTCGCGGAGCGCGAGGTCGTGATCAACTGCGTGGCGATCATGGGCGGCATCCAGATCACGGTGCCGCCGGGTGTGGAGGTCGACGTACGGGGCTTCGGGTTCATGGGCGCCTTCGACGACCGGCGCGAGCGCCCGGGTCCGGCGGAACCGGGCGCGCCGCGGGTGGTCGTGACGGGCTTCGCCTTCTGGGGCGGGGTGGACGTCAAGGTGAAGCATCCGAAGGGCTCGAAGGCGGTGGAGGGCGGCGACACGGCCCGCAAGGAGCTGTAGGGCCGCCGGGGCCTCCCGGCGCTGGACCGCCCGCCCGGGACACGCCTGCCGGACGGACCCGTACGGCCCAGTGCCCGCCGGGGACTGGCCCGTACGGCGCCGGGCCGCCCGTGATGTGGCCGTCCGGGACCAGCCCGGCGCCCGGGACGCGCCTGCCTGGACGGGCCTGCCTGGACGGGCCAGCCTGGAGGGACCCGCCAGGTCCCGTGCACGCCCGTTCCCGTGCACGCCCGGGACTGCCCGCCGACGACCCGGCCCGTACGGCGCGGGAACGCCCGGGACGTGCCCGTACGGGACCGGCTCGACGCCCGATACGTGCCCGTACGCGACCGGCCTGGCGCCCGGGTCGGGGCCGCCCGGACCGGTCCGTACGGCGCGCCGGGAACTCCCCGGACCTCCCGGGAGTCGGATGCTATGCAGACGAAACCGGCCACCGGGGGAAGGCAGGAGCCCGTGGAAGACCTGGACGACCGCACCAGAGCCGACGGGGCGGAGGCCACCGTGCCTCCGCCACCGCCGGTGCGCGGCGTGTTCGTGTTCAGCCCGGCCGACGCGGAACGGCAGCGCGGGGTCCGCCGGATGAAGATCACCGCGACGGGTCTGCTGATCCTGGTCGCGCTGGTCTACGTACTGGCCAAGTACGCCCAGCACGGGTGGGGCGCGGGCGGCTGGGCCGGGTACGTCGCGGCGGCGGCCGAGGCGGGCATGGTCGGCGCGCTCGCGGACTGGTTCGCCGTCACGGCCCTCTTCCGGCGTCCGCTCGGCCTTCCCATCCCGCACACGGCGATCATCCCGACGAAGAAGGACCAGCTCGGGGTCACGCTCGGGGAGTTCGTCGGCGAGAACTTCCTCTCCGCGGACGTGGTGCGCGCTCGGCTGCACGCGCTCGGCATCGGCGGCCGGCTCGGCGCCTGGCTGGCGGAGCCCGCGCATGCCGACCGGGTCACGGCGGAGCTGGCCACGGCGCTGCGCGGGGCGCTGACCGTGCTGCGCGATTCCGATGTGCAGGCGGTCGTGGGGGAGGCGATCACGCGGCGGGCCGAGAGCGCCGAGATCGCGCCGGGGATCGGCAAGACGCTGGCGAAGGTCGTCGCGGACGGCGGTCACCGCCGGGCGGTGGACCTGGTGCTCGTCAAGGCGCACGACTGGCTCGTCACGCACGGGGAGTCGGTGATGGACGCGGTCCAGGGCGGGGCGCCGGGCTGGACGCCGCGTTTCGTCGACCGGAAGATCGGCGACCGCGTGTACAAGGAGCTGCTGCGTTTCGTCACGGAGATGCGGGACATGCCGGAGCATCCGGCGCGGGGGGCGGTGGACCGCTTCCTGACCGACTTCGCGTCCGACCTCCAGTCGGACACGCAGACGCGGGCGCGGGTGGAGCGGCTGAAGTCGGAGATCCTGGAGCGCGACGAGGTCCAGGACGTGATCGCCTCGGCGTGGTCGGCCATCCGTACGATGATCATCTCGGCGGCGGAGGACGAGCGCAGCGAACTGCGCCTGCGCGTCCGCTCCTCCCTGCTGGCCCTCGGCGCCCGCCTGGCCACCGACGGCCGGCTCCAGAGGAAGGTGGAGGGCTGGCTGGAGGGCGCGGTGGTGTACGTGGTCACCACGTACCGGACCGAGATCACCTCCCTGATCACGGACACGGTGGCGGGCTGGGACGCGGAACACACCTCCCGCAAGATCGAGGCCCACATCGGCCGCGACCTCCAGTTCATCCGCATCAACGGCACGGTGGTCGGCGCCCTGGCGGGCCTGCTGATCTACTCGGTCTCGCGCGCCTTCGGGGCATAGCGGGTCTCCGCCGGCGGAAACGGCAGCTCCAGCTGTCCGTACCCCCGGGCGGTGACGGCCGGCGGCGCGGCGCGGCTCGCGCCGAGCACGAGGAGTGCGCGCAGGGCGGCGATGACGTCTGCCGGTGTGTCGCGGAAGATCGCGGGCGTCGTGCTGGCGACGAGGACTCCGTGGGATTCCAGGCGGAGGCGGCGGTGCAGGGTGGCCTGCCATGCGTCACGTGTGTAGTGGTACTCGGCGGAGTCGATCTCCAGAGCCACCCCCTCCTCCGGCCAGTACGCGTCCGGGCTGGCCAGGAAGCGGCCCGACGGGCTGTACAGGCGGGCGTTCCAGAGGGGCGTCGGCAGATCCGTGGCCGTGAGGGTGTCGCGAGCGTGGCCCTCGGCGACCGAGCGGACCCCGGCGATCAGTTCGGCGGCTGCGGCCCGGATGGCGGGGCGATTGCGGATACGGCCGGCACGGAGTTCGGCGTGCAGATCGTGTGGGTGGCACCAGCCGCCCTGGACGACGTTGGCCAGTACGGAACGCACCAGATCCGCATCGGCGGTGCGCGCCGCGAAGTCGGCGGCGGCCCGGACCGGGCGGGCGCTGGGCACGCCGCAGACCTGGATGGTCGCGGGCCAGCGCGTGGTGGACCGGGGGCGGACGGGGCCGACGGCCGCGACGGATCGCGGAGAGCGGACGAGTACGTCCAGCGGCTGGGGCGGGGCGTCGCGAATGCCGAGGAGCGCGAGCGCCGCACCGCCGGTGAGCGCGGCGGTGGAGCCGGAGAGCGGATCGGAGACGGGTTCGGCGGCGTAGAGCACCGTGGACAGCGCGCGTTGACGGTGATCGGGCGGGCCGGTCTGCAGGAGGTACACCCGTGGCAGGAGCCGCTGCCAGGGGCCTCCCCGGCGGCTGCGGCCGCTGATCGTGCCGGAGGGGATCCCGGCCTGCTTGAGCTGGTGGTAGGTGACCAGGTTCTGCTGGCGCCGCGCGATGCGAGTGATCATGCCCCCGGTATGCCCGGCTGGGCGCGCCCGATACTCAGGCCGAGGGGTGGTTGGGGGCGAGGAAGACCACGACGCCGTTCTGCGTGCCGGGCAGTGGGGCGACCTCGTGCCAGCCGAGGCGGCGGTACGTGGCGATGGTGTGGGTGGCGACGCGGGCGGTGAGCAGCCAGGCGCGGGCCTCGGGGGCGTCAGCCGTGATCTCGGCGAGCAGGGTGCGGCCCGTACCGTGCCCGCGGGCGTGAGGGCGGACGGCCAGCTCGTCGATCTCCAGGGCCCCGATGAGGAGTTCGCGTACGCGCGGGCGGCCGAGCTGGGCGGCGACCTGGCCGTATCCCCGGTCGGAGGGAAAGGTCTTGGGGGTGAGCCAGCCGGTGGCGAAGCCGTCGATCCCCACTGCGGACTGCGCGATGGCGGTACGGAATCCGGCGCGGCGGGTGTCGGCCTGTAGTCGGGACGAGAACTGACGAATGGTTTCTTCGTTCTCGTTCCACGGCGGGGCGGAGAAGACCTCTTCGTAGGTGTCGACCAGTTCGTCCGACAGGTCGAGGACGGCTGATCCGTAACAGATCACGTGTGCAGCTCCTTGGGCGTCTTGGGCCGTATCGCCCCTCTCGGAGAGCGAATCTACGCCGGAGCGGTTGCCTGAGGTGCTGCTCCTCACATCCGGAGTGTGTGAGACAAATCCGACTTCCGTGCGGGGCCCCGATCCCCCCGTATCGGCCTGGCCGGCGCGGCGTTGAACAACACGTGCCCAACACCCTCCTACACAAAGCACTTCTCGGCCTGGGCGGCTGCGCACTCGTGTTCTTCATCCTGCTGGGCGTCCTGGCCGCGCTCCCCCCTGCCGTCCGCGCCGCCGTCCCGCACGAGGTCCTCGGCGGAGCCGTCCTCGTACTCGGAGCCATGACCACTCGCCGCTTCACCCGGGGCCCGCGCTAGCCTCGGGCCCAACCCGATCAGGCGACCGTCGTGGTGATTCCGTTGCGGGGGTCTTGCGGCGTCCGTATCCTTTCGGGCAACGCGTCGACGGAGACGAGTAGCCACGGATCACGCGAGCAGAGAGAGCCGCCGGCAGCTGTGAAGGCGGACTCGCACCCGAGGTGAAGACCCTCCCGAGCGCGGGGAGGAAAGGCCCACGGGCCCAATGCCCCGCCGGTTTGCCCCCGTCATCGGGCTGAATGAGGCCGCCGCTGTCTGGCGGCGGCAAAGGCGTGGTGGCACCGCGAGTACCCTTCTCGCCCACGCTTCCAAGGGATCATGACGACGCCCCTGGAGGGCTGCGATGATCCACACCACTAGCCGCGTACTGGCTTCTGACCTACGCGCACACGTCGACCAGACCGTCACGGTCTCCGGCTGGGTGAACGCACTCCGGCTGCAACGCAAGATGCAGTTCGTCATCCTGCGGGACCACTCCGGCATGGTCCAGGTGACCCACAAGCGCGACGGCGGCCCGCTCGAAGCCGCCATCGAATCGCTCACCCCGGAGTCCGCCGTCCGGATCACCGGCCGCGTCGTAGAGGCGGCTCAGGTCAACCTGGGCGGTCTCGAGATCGTCCCCGAATCGGTCGAGGTGCTGAACCGGGCAGAGACGCCCCTGCCGATCGACGAGCACACCGGCCCCGAGCACCGACTCGACTGGCGGTTCCTCGACGTACGCAAGCGGGCCACCGCGCAGATGGTGTTCGCCGCGCAGACGACCCTGGAGCAGGGGCTGCGCGAGTACGCCATGCAGAACGGCTGCACGGAGATGCACACGCCGAAGCTGATGGGCACTGCCTCGGAGTCCGGCGCGGAGGTGTTCAAGCTCGGGTACTTCGACCGGTCGGCCTACCTCGCCCAGTCGCCGCAGTTCTACAAGCAGATGGCCGTGGCCGCCGGCATCGACAGGGTCTTCGAGATCGGTCCCGTGTTCCGTGCCGAGCCGTCGTTCACCTCCCGGCACGCGACCGAGTTCACCGGCGTGGATGTCGAGCTGTCGTGGATCTACGACGTCGAGGACGTGATGGTCTTCGAGGAGCGGATGCTCGCCCACGCCATCGCGAAGGTCGCCGAGGTCCACGGTGAGGCGATCCGGGAAGTCTTCGGCGTCGAGGTCGTCGTGCCGGAGGCCCCGTTCCCTCGAATCACGATGGCCGAGGCGCAGGAGATCCTGCGGGCCGGCGGGTGGGACCCGGAGGGCCTCAAGGAGGACCTCGACCCGGAGGGGGAGCGGGCCATCGCCGCCCACATGAAGAAGCTCACGGGCCACGAGTTCGTGTTCATCACGCACTACCCGGCCAGCATCCGGCCCTTCTACCACATGCGTCCGGCGGACCGGCCGGACCTGACGCTCAGCTTCGACCTGATCTGGAAGGGCCTGGAGATCACCACCGGGGCCCAGCGTGAGCACCGCTCCGACGTGCTGCTCAAGCAGGCGGAGGAGAAGAGCATGGACACCGAGCCGATGCAGGACTACATGAACATCTTCCGCTTCGGGTGCCCGCCGCACGGCGGCCTCGGCGCCGGCCTGGGCCGGATCCTGATGGTCATGCTCGGCCTGGACTCGATCCGCGAGGCCGCGTTCCTGTTCCGGGGACCGAACCGCCTCACCCCCTGAGCCAGGGGTAGACGCACAGCTGCCCCACCGCCTGTCTGGCGGTGGGGCAGCTGGGGCTCGCTCAGTACCGGGTGCGGCCGAGGTCGAGGGTCCACGCCTCGGCGGGGTTCTTGTCCCAGTGGTCGCGCAGCGCCAGCTCGCGGTCGGCGTACCGGCCGCGGCGGGACAGGCCGCCGTGGGAAATCGTGACGCTGAGCGCGAGCGGCGATTCGGTGGTGACCCAGTGCGGGGTCAGGGCGTGGCTCCACAGCTGGTCGCCTGGCTGCATCGTCACCGACTGCCGCTGCGCCTCGTCGTGCGGTGGGGGATCTTCGGCGGTGGTCTCACCGAGGACCGCGGCTTCGGGGGACAGGTGCTTGTCGGGGTTGTGGTAGCTGTGGAAGGTCTTGACCCCTTGTACCTGCCAGACCAGACCGTGCGAGTTGTCGTTGTGGTAGGTCGAGGCCGCGCCTTCGGTGGACAGGAACAGGATGGGCGCGCACCGCTGCCACGTGAATCCCTGCGACGACAGGTAGGTGCGCCAGGGCACCATGACCTCGTCCTGGAAGCCGGCCAGGATCTCGCCGTAGAACCGGGCGAGGTTGAAGTGCACCAGGCGGAACGGCCACGTGGCGATCTCCTCGACCGGGGCCGTGCGGAACGCGGCGGTGCGCTCCATGCGCACCGCCCAGTCGTCCTCGCCGAGGACCGTGAAGCGAACCTCCTCGTCCCGGCGGACGTGGTCGAGGATGTCGATCGCCGGCAGGAACAGGTAGTCGAACGGGACGTGCATACGGAAGTTCGGCGGCTGCCTCCAGTGGGTGTTGAAGTCGTCGGGATCGGTGACGGAGACCGACGGTCGCACGTGGACCCCCAAGGTCAGGCCGCCACGCAGTCGCGGGACGCGGGGCGGCAGATGGCGGCGCAGTCGGGTCCGACGCGGTCCGTGGCCGGCGCGTCGAGGAAGGCTCGGATCTCGGTACGTGGGGCGTGAACACTGACCTCGGATGCTCCGTAGGGGCAGTGCCGCACCTCGCCGTCAGCCGACATGTAGAGGGTGGCCGACCGGCAGGGGTGGCTCTCCTCTTTAGACAGCTGTAGCTGCCGCAGGTCGTCGAGGTAGGAGCGGTATCCGTTGGACAGGCGGAAGTACTGGTCGAGTGCCGCCGTGTCGCGGGCCCTCTGCATCAGGGAGTCCTGGATCGATCGGCTGTCCCGGCGCAGGGCGCTTTCGGAGAGGAGGACGGGGCTGAGCTGGACGTCGATCCCCGTTCCCGCCACGAGATCGGCGAGCTGCGCGGCTTCCTCGACGGCCACATCCCAGTAGGTGAGGTGAAGGACTTTCGAGGGGGTGTCGACGGCGTCCAGTGTCGCGACAGCCGAGGCCGCACTCCGGGTGGTGCGGCCAAGCGTCATCGCGCCCTGCGAGTCTGCGGAGACGGTCACGTTGGTCAGTAGGTGACCGACCTCCGCGAGGGCGGTGACCTCAGCCTCCGAGCGTGCCGAGGTCACCATGGACACCGTCATGCCGAACTGGAGGGCCAGGCGGACGAGCTGCCGGAGCTCTGGGTGGTGGGTCGGCTCACCGCCCGTGAGGCACACGCCCTCGACCCCGGTCTCCTTCAACCGCGACAGGGCACGCGTGTACGTGGCGGTGGTGAGGAAGCCGCGGGCGCGGTCGGCCCGGAAGCAGAAACTGCACGCGACCTCGCAGTGCCCCGCCGTCGAGACGAGCGCCGTACGGACGGGGGCGCTCATTGGACCCCCGTGTTGTCCCAGACCGCGATGGCCACGGTGCTGGTGTAGAAGGCGCACATCTGGGGGTCGGGGGTGCTGCCGCCGATGAGCGCCTGTTCGTTGCGGGACGGGCCGCCGCAGATGGCCAGCGCCGGGCAGTCGCCGCACGCGGGGATCGGCGCGACCTTCTTCGTCGCCCTCGTGAGGAGGTCGGGGTCCGAGCGCAGTTCGTCGAGTGTGTGGAGGAACGAGGGCTCGGTGAAGTTGATGTCGCAGACGCTGACCCGGTTGCCCGGCAGCAGGGCGGCGTTGAGGCTGCGGTCGCCCTGCATGTGGTCGAACAGCATCGGCCGACGGGTGTCGAGGGCCTGGAATGCCCGGTCGAGGACGGAGAAGAGCATCCCGCCCTTCCCGAGTGCGGTCAGGCGGGCCTCGTAGAGCTCCCGGGCCAGGTCGGCGCCGTTCACCCGCCACTCGCCCCCGGTGGGGATGGGCGTGTTGACGTAGATGAACTTGAGGCCGAGGTCGTCGATGATCCACTGCACGCTCTCGGCCAAGCGCCCGATGTTCGACGCCGTCGGGGTGAGGTTGCAGCCGACGTGCAGGCCCTTCGCCTCGACCAGGCGCCGGACGTTGCGGCGGATGCGGTCGTCGGCGGGCTGTCCGCCCAGGAGGAGCCGGTTCGCCGAGTTGATCCCAGGCGGGCCGTCGATGGAGATGCCCACGCCGTACTCGCGCTGTACGAAGTGGTCGAGGGCCTCGTCCGTCAGGCGAGCGCCGTTGGTTACAACCGTGCGCCGGACCCGCTCTACGCCATAGCGGGCCGCGAGGGTGTCGGCGAGTTCGTCGCCGTACTGCATGAGGTCGAAGCGGATGGTCGGCTCGCCGCCGAACCACTGGATCGAGACCTCCTCCTGCCCGGCGTTCTGCTCGAACAGGAACTCAAGGCCGGCGGCGAGCTCCTGCTCCGTCATGTCCGGCTTGCCGCTGTTGGTGTCGACGAAGCAGTACGTGCAGGCCATGTTGCAGCGGTCGGTGAGCACCACCCGCAGGCCGCTGATCCGGCGCGGCGTCGGGTCGATACCCAGGGTGTGGAGGCGGTGGTGGAGTGCTTCACGGCGGTCGGCCGCGGGGCCGTCCTGGGTGAAGCCGAGCCCGGCGAGGGCTAAGTGCGTCGCGGTCGGGGGGACCCCGGCGAGGTCAGAGACCTCGCCGGAGTCGAGAAGCACACTCTCCAGCGTGACCGGGTCGAGGAGGACAGCCTCCCCGTCCCGGTCGTACTGGAAGTATTTCCCCCACAGCAGCTGGGGAGTGGCCACTGGGTCAGGCCGCCGTTTCCTCTTCGGCGATGCCCAGCTCGGCCATGACGGCGCGGACCTTGTCCTCGGCGTCGGCCTGGAGCCGGGCGGAGGCCGCGGGGGAACCGCCGTCGGAGAGGACGATCACACCGGGGAGCGTCGGGTTCGGCGCGATGACCGTGAGGCCGGCGGGCTCTGTGCTGATGACCATGACAGCGCCCTCCAGGCTGACCCAGTCGGTGCGGTCCTTCAGGGCCTCCAAGATGCGGCCCTGCTTGTCGCGGAAGGAAGCACGCTCACCCATCCACACGCCCGCCTTGGACTTGGAGTCCACGACGTCCGCGTAGATCAGGTGGTTCTGCTTCTCTTTCCTGGGCTTCGGCATAGCTGATCTCCTTGGTGGAAGGGTGACTGCCCGGGATGGGCAGCTTGGATCCGCTCTGGTGCCGCCGGTCTGGTGCCGTATGGCATCTCGCCGGGTTCGTGCGTGGCGCCCGGGGCGCCGTTCCCCGCCCGGTGTCGACTGCTGGGTCAGCACCGGGCGGGAAGCCTGTTCAGCCCTTCGCGCCTCTGGGCTGTGCCGAGTGGGTGATCGGCTGGAGCAGCTGGAGAGTGTCCGGATCGGCGGTCCATTCCCGACCCGAGTGGTCCAGCGGGCGCATGTGGGCCACCTTCCTGACCGGCCTATCGGTGAGTTTCGATACGTAGATCAGGACCGCGCCCACGGTTCCGCGACGTCCGCTGGAGGGGTGTGCGACGTCCTGGCCGAGGAGCCGGTGCCCGGTGTCCTCCGCGATCCAGACGTTCGCCTCCGTGGTCGTGCTCATTGGGCACCCCCGAGGCCGAGGAAAGCGTCGAACTGGGCGGAGCTCCAGGTGGAGGGATCGCCGTTCCTGCTACGGAAAGCCTCGGCCGCCCGGGGCAGACCGCGGCGCTCCGACGGGGTGCCGGCGTCCGTCTCCAGGTACGGGGCCACGACGGCCTCGTAGCGAGTGTTGGTCGCGCCGGGGGTTCGTCGAGGAAGCCGGGGGCCACTCACGTTTCACTCCCTTTCGCCGGGGGTCTTCGAGGTGGCGTAAGAGTCCTCTTGGTGCGGGTGTCACGGCCATGACGCGGTTGGTGTCATCTGGTGCTCGCCAGGGTGGCCGGGGTGTCATGGAGATGGCACCGCGATGTCATCTGCACGGATTCCATTGCGCAGTAGGGATGTTGAGCAGTAGGCACGAAGTGGAGCGGGGCGCTATGTGGCCCGTCTCCCGACCTTGAGGGAGCTACCGATGGACGAACCGGCGACGCTGCTGCGCGTGTTAGTGCAGCAACGGCATTGGCGTTACAGGGACTTCGTCACGGCGTTCGAGCGCGCGGCCGTACAAGCTGGCGTGCAGGGCATGTCGGTGTCGGAGGCACAGTTCCGGCGGTGGACGTCGGGCCGGATCAAGACCATGCCGGGACCGGACACGTGCCGGGTACTAGAGCCGCTCTTCGGCGTGGACGCCGCGGCGCTCTTCGGGCCACCGCCCGTGCTGTCGACCTCGGCATCGGTGACTCCCACTGCGTACGACCTCGAAAGTGAAATCGCCATGACCGCACGTGACGCCGCTGATGAGGCGGGGGCTGCCGCCGCGCAGTCCGTATCCGACACGACCATCGACCAGCTCCGTGACGACGCCCTGTCCCTCGCCCGCTCGTACGGCGCCGCGAGCGCCTTCGAGGTATTCCGGCGGGCCAGGGTCCTCCGCTCGGAGGCGGAGCACCAACGTGGACTCACCAAGGTGCCTGTGCAGCAGCAGGACCTGCTGCTCGTGGCGGGACAGGCGTGCGCGCTGCTGTCGACCGCCGCGTTCGACCTCGGCGCCCTGGACGACTCGGCACGCCTCGCCCGGTCGGCGGCCCTGTACGGGGAGATGGCCCGGTTCGATCCGCTACGGGCCTATGCCACCGGGTCCTTGGCGATCTGCGCGTACTTCACAGGCCGCCCTTCGGAGGCCGTACGGCATGCGCGGACCGCACTGGCCTACCCCGGACTGGGCGACACGGCCAGGCGGCGGCTGCTGTCCATCGAGGCCCGCGCTCACGGACACCTCGGGGACCGGGAACGGGCCACCCGCGCGCTCGTTGCGTCCACGCGGCAGGACAGCGGCGAGCGGGACGCCCTGCACGACGACGTCGGCGGTGAGTTCGCCTTCAACGAGGAGCGGCTGCTGATGTCCAACGGCACAACCGCCCTGCTCGTCGGCGACGGGGCAGGGGCGGAGGTGACGGCGCAACGGGCGCTGGATCTGGTCGCGTCCCGGCCGCCGGCCCGGCAGTCGGTATCGGTACGGGGCAAGGCCGCGGCCGATCTCGCCGCGGCGCAAGTGCTTCGGGGCGACCTGGACGCGGCAGCGGCGACGCTGGAGACGGTGTGGGTGATCCCGGCGGAACAGCGTGTGGCCGGGCTGTTGGAGCGCACCGGCGGCTTGCGCCGAGCTCTGACGGCCCCCGCGTTCCAGGGAACGCGGGTGGCTGTCACGCTCGGCGAACAGATCGAGGAATTCGGGCGCCTCTCGGCGCCGAGGCAGCTGGGTACGGGGAGCGGGCTCCTTGCCATCGAGCCCTGACCTTGACCCCCGTATCTACGGGTGGCCGAGTGCGGCGAGGATCTGGGCTTCCTTGCCTGGGTCCACTCCGTGCTCGGCCCACCTCGGGTGTTCGACCGGTCGACCGTCTGCCTGCATCCACGCCCAGGTGTCGGCAATGGTGTCGGCGAGCGGACGGCAGCGGAGCCCGGCCGCCACGGCACGGGAGGCGTCCACGGACCACACCCCGGAGTGGGTGCGCCACAGCGGAAGCTCCGTCCACTGCTTCACACCGTGCGCGGTGAGCGTCGCCGCATCGGCCCACACCGGGCTTCCGGTGCTACCGGTGACGGCCAGGCACTCAGCAATGAAGTCGGCCCAGCTGATGCCCTCGGGGTGGGCGATGTTGAACGCCCGGCCAGGGCCATCGGTGTAAGCGGCCTGATCGACCGCGAAGGTGGCGACGTCCCGCACGTCCACGGGCTGGATCACCTGGGCGGCCGGCGCCGGTACGACAATCGGGCCGCCTCGCTGGGCACGCGTGAGCCACCAGGGGAGACGGCCGACGTACTCGCCAGGACCCAGGATCACTCCCGGCCGCAGGAACACCACGTCGTCCCCGAAGGCCGCTCGTACGGCAGCCTCTCCACCAGCCTTCTGGAACCCGTACTTCGTCGGGCTGCCATCGGCGCCTGTGTGCCCGAACGACTCATCGGCGTCCGGCGGGCACTCCAACAGCGGGGAGTCCTCGGTGAGCGGGTGGTGGGGCCACCCCTGATAGACGGACACGGTGGAGACGTGCACCCACCGGGCGGCGGCCGGGCGCAGGATGTCGGTGGCGAGGAGCACGTCACGGGGTGGGAACTCGCTGCTGGAAGTGTCGATCACGGCATCCCATGGTCCGCGTGAGGCAAGCCGCTTCAGGTCGTCGGCGCTCGTCCGGTCACCCCGGACGGTGTCGGCGCCCTCGACCACACCGGAGCGGCCCCGGTTGAACGTCGTTACCTCCCGCCCGCGTCGAAGTGCATCGTCAACGATCGCCCGACCAAGGAACCAGGTGCCACCCATCACGAGAATCCGCATGAGGGCGACCCTATCTACGGCGAGGACATCACGGTTGTGCTTCGGCGAGGCGGCGGCTGCTGGGGCCGACCGAACCCGGTGCGGCCGCCGCGGTCGCTTTGGCTTCCTACGTTGCCGTGGCCACCGCTAGGGCTGCTCGCTCCGCAGCCCTTCCAGGAAGGCACGCCAAGCCTCATCCCTGAACAAAATCGTTCCGCCCATTGGTCGCTTGGAGTCCCGCACGCCGGTCGAGCCGACGAGGAAGGCGGCCTCGACGCACTCGCTGTGCTCGGCCCCACTGTAGGAGGACTTGATCCATGTGGCGCCGCTTATGGATGGGGAAACGGAATGCATTACAACTCCTCATGGACGCGTTTGATCAGGGCTGATGATGCAGCCATGTCCAACGCTTGTGCGCGGAGGTAGTCGAAAGCAAGCCGGTAGCGGACTAGTTCCTGTTCCTGCTCCATGAAGAGTGAGCCGACGTGCGTGTCGATGTAGACGACGTCCAGGGTTGGTTCGGGGCCGCCGATGATCACGAAACTGCCCATGGCGGCAGAGTGTGCCCCCTTGGAGAAGGGCAGCACCTGCAAGGTGATGTGCTGAGACTCATTGGCCTCAAGAAGCCGTTCCAGCTGTCCCTTCATCACCTGCCGCGAGCCCACGACACGACGGATCACCGACTCGTCGAGGATGGCCCACAGGTGCGGAGGCGTGGGGCGGTCGAGGATCTCCTGCCGCTTCATCCGGATATCGACGAGCCGCTCGATCTCCTCGGGCGGCAGTCTCATCTCCGAGGCGTATTGCACGGCCTCTGTATAGCCGCGTGTCTGTAGCAGCCCGGGCACGTACAGGCAGTTGAAGTGGTCCTCTCGCACGGCCTCGCCCTCCAGGGTGAGCAGCAGGTTCATGCTCTCCGGAACCGAGTCGGCGATGGAGTTCCACCACCCTTGCTGCTTCGCGCCCTTCGCAAGTTCCACGACGGCCCTGCGCTCAGCCTCGGTCGCCTCGTACCCCCTGCACAGCGCGTCCACGATGGGCCACTTCACTGGACCTTCCTGGGTCTCGTACCGGCTCACCGTGGCTTTCGACACGCCGACAAGTCGGCCGGCCTCCTCCAGGGTCATGCCCGCGCGAGCGCGCAGCTTGCGCATGGTCGCCCCGAGCTGGCGGCGTCGGGTGGTTGCCCTGGCTGACATGCGTGCAGTCTCCCGAGGTCCTGTCCTGCTGCCGAGTGAAGGCAACCAGGCTATGTGTGACGGATGTTGAGGCGCGGCAGATTCACCCGGACGATTCTCGTGAGAAGTTACATTGAGAGACTTCTCAATGCCATACTCCAACCGTGACGCTACGCAGCGCAGCGGTCCGAATACGGCTGGTGCAGGCGCTGCCGTGGCATGGGAGGGAGCGATTCCATGAGCGGGTACCCGACTGCTGGACGCCGACCCCGCTGTGTTCTGCCCTTCGCGGCGGAGCCTGCGGAACTGTGTCTTCTGCGGCGCATGGTCAGAGATCAGCTCGCGGTGTGGGGCCTCCCGGCCCTCGCCGACGATGCGCAGCTGGCCATCACGGAACTCACTACTAATGTGATCAAGCACGTGGGTGCTGGCACGTCCGCGACGCTGGTCCTGGAGCCGGCGCTGACCGAGGGGCGTCTGCGCGTTGAGATCCACGACAAGAGCCACACCGCTCCTGCGGTGGCACGGCCGTCCCGTGATGAAGAGTCCGGCCGGGGCCTTCACATGCTCGCCGCCCTGGCGGTCGACTGGGGCACGGTCCTGACGGCCACGGGCAAGGCGGTCTGGTGCGAGCTCGCGCTCCAGTCTGACCGGCAGTGCCGCCGGATCCAGCGCGGAGCGGCCGTCCTGGCGGCCTACCGCGGCCTCTCCGACAGCCCGTACCCGCCTGCTGCGTGGCGCCCGCAGGTGATGGAGGAGTCGGTAACCGACCTCATCGCTGACGTCCTCCATTGGCTGGCGGCCCAAGGGTGCGACCCGGACGACATCCTGGACCGCGCCCAGACTCACTACGAGGCCGACGCGGACGCCGCGTGAGAGGTCAGTACGGGCGTGGGGCCCCTGACGGCTGTGGGTGCGGAAAGTCCGCGACCTGCTTCATCTCCGCCTTCAGCTCATCGGGGGTACGCCAGGACGCGCCGCGGTGGCTGCGATGACACATGCGGTGGCAATTGGCGCACAGCAGCGCGAGATCGTTCAGCTTGGTCTCGCGAGGGCCCGAGATGTGGAGCGGCAGTACGTGGTGCACTTCGATGTAGCCGTCCCCGAGCGACCCGAATACGGAACCAAAGTCGAAGGTGCAGACAGTGCATCGAAGCGGCAGTCCAAGCTTGCGAACCTGGGCGATCTTGCGGCTGCGCAAGGCCGGGTTCCGCTCGCGGGAGATAGCCCACCGTGCGAGAAGACGGCCCTCGGCGGCGGTCGTCCCGTCCTCGTCAGCTTCCTCGGGTTGCTCGGGAATCAGGATGAGCTGTCCGGACCCGATGCCTGTTTCGATGGCCTGCGCAGCTTGAAGCATCGAGGCCTCGCGGCTGACGAACGCCTCAATGATCCGTTTGTCGAGGCTCCCACCCTTGGTGGGTTTGCCGGCATAGCCGGGATGGTTGGAAGCAAGATCCGTGGTCTTGCGGGAGACACTCCCAACCGACCGGTACTCGGGAAGTCGTGCAGCCAGGCCTGTGCGCTCGGGCAGGGGCAGAGACCGGAGCAGTTCAGAGAGCTCGGTCACAGCGGGATCCCCGACTCGCAGTTCACGCCAGCCGTTTTTGACCACCAGCGCGCAGGCCAGCAGCAGTTCGTCCCATGTCCAGGCAGGGCTTCGCATGACGGATATCGTACGGGCGTTCGCTGCGGCGTGCGGAGCGTACTGGTCAAGCCGGATCGTGTCGCACACTTGTGGAGGTCGCGTTGTCAGTGGGGTCTGTCACCCTCTGTGAGGACGGAGTGCAAGATGCGTCCGTCACGCAAGTCTGGAAGGAGGGTGCATGATCAGCACTGAGAAGAAGTTCACCTCGTTTGAGATCTGCGCCGGGGCAGGTGGGCAGGCCCTCGGGCTTGAGCGTGCAGGTTTCGACCATGCACTCCTCATCGAGATGGACGAGAACGCGTGTAGGACCCTCAGGGCCAACCGGCCATCGTGGGATGTGCATGAGGGAGACCTCCGCGCCTACGTCAAGAGCGAGGCTGCCCTTGACCTCAAGGGCAAGGTCGACTTGCTGGCTGGTGGGGTGCCGTGCCCGCCCTTCTCTCTGGCAGGGAAGCAACTCGGCAGGGATGACGAACGCGATCTATTTCCCACGATGATCGAGCTGGCCGGTCAACTGGAGCCGGCGGCGGTGATGATCGAGAACGTCCGCGGATTGATGCAGTCCAAGTTCGAGGGCTATCGCAAAGAGATCATGGTGGACCTGGAGAAACTGGGCTACCGGTGCTCCTGGCAGGAGCTGCAGGCTAGCGACTTCGGGGTCTCGCAGCTCCGTCCGCGAAGCGTGCTTGTAGCACTGAAGCCTAAGTACTGGAAACACTTTGATGAGGAGGGCTGGCACCTGCCCGCGCCTAATCAGAGGAAGCCGCTCTCTGTTGGGGACCTTCTCAAGGACTCAATGAAGGAACGCGGGCTGAAGGGCAAGGCCTTCAAGGATTGGTACAAGCTGGCCTCCACGGGTATCGCCCCCACGCTCGTCGGCGGATCGAAGAAGCACGGCGGAGCTGACCTGGGCCCCACAAGGGCTAAGAAAGCATGGGCGGCCCTTGGCGTTTCCGGGCTTGGTGTAGCCGACGCGCCTGACCCAGAGACCGGGACAACGAAGAACCCAGATCGTGATCTCGGGAAGGAAGGGGAGACCCTTCCTATGATCACTGTTACGCAGGCCGCGCTGGTCCAAGGCTTCGGGCCCGAAGGCAACGAGCCGGCCTGGGAGTTCACGGGGCGCAAGACTGCGGCATATCGGCAGGTGGGGAATGCGTTTCCGCCTCCCGTGGCGAAGGCTGTGGGACTTCAGATCAGATCGGCCCTGGAGGCGTACAGCAAGCAGGAAGCCAGGGGAATCTCAGCCTCGGTTCCTGGCCCCGCGGAGCCTGTTGACGGTGTCGACGATTTGGTCAGCGCTAGCCTCCGGTGACTCGTGTTCCCAGAAGCGGAGCACCGTCCATCCTGCCTGCCGTAGCTGAGCGTCGGTATCGCGGTCACGGGCGATGTTTCCGGCTACCTTTTCAGACCAGTAGCCGGGATTGGTTCTGGGGGCGATGTAGTGGACAGGGCATCCGTGCCAATAGCACCCATCGATGAAAACAGCCACCTTCGCCGGACGGAAGACAAGGTCCGCCGTCCGGCGAAGATCGGACAGGGGCCGTGCGGCGACACGGTAACGAAGTCCGTGTGCGTGAACGAGGCGCCGTACGACCTGTTCGGGCTTGGTGTCCCGGCTGCGAATCGCCTGCATATTGCGTCGGCGGGCAGCTGACGATGCCCAGGAGCCGACGGGTGGCTCCCAACTCTCCTGGCGCGTCATGAGAGTGTCCTTCCTGACGGCTACAGGATACTTCCGCTGTTCCGGAGGTCTTCCGCAAGGGTGTCGAGCCCATTCAGTGCCATTGTTCCCGCGGCGTGTTCACCCTGGACACGCAGGGAGTTCAGATCTGGCCATGCCAATGGGCTGCCGCTCTTGGGCAGGTCGTTCACCACAGACCAAGCACCGACCCAGCCGGGGCACAAGTGGTAAATCCGGTCCTCGATGCTCTCCCGTGCGACGCTGGCCGCACGAGGAAATTCTGCAGTTGCCATCGCATAAGGGACATCTGGACGGTACCTGGTCAGTGGAACCATCTGGGCTGCTTCGGTCCCACGGTCGGATCTCCAAGACCACTTTGAAGAGATGGCGGCAACGAGTCGCGAACCTGAGTCAGTGACTAGGATGTCACTCTTGCGGTCGCCGACGTCCCGGCGCATGTGAAGTCCGCGAATGTGAGTGAGGGGAACCTCATGCCGGACCTGCCATCCACTGGGCAGGCTGCACTGGAGATAGTGCATGAGGAGGTCGCGAAAAAGTGCCCCTCGGCTGCCAGCGCTCAAGCTTTCCGGGCGATCCAGGTCGATTCCGTTCCTGTTGACCGCATCAGTCCATAGGGCGAGTAGGGCTATTTCCCCTGAGGTCCGGCGGCGGTACGGTGCACTCCCCGGCTTCGCGGAATCTCCGATAGCGTCATGAACCCGGCATGTTAGCACCGGGGGATCCCAATGAATAGTCCCCGGGGTTGAAATGGCTCCGGCGATTTCTGTACCGTTCGCATCAAATGCCGAGTATCCGGCATCTATTAGCCATTGAGGATTCCATCCCAGAGTTTCGCATGAGTCGCCTAGTTCCTGTCCTGCCTTCACTGTGAAATCGGACGCTATGGCGAGTTGTGAATGATTTGGCCAGCATAGCCCTAGGATGATTGCACTGATCGACTCGGGGCTATTGAGATGTTTCTCGATCAGATTCCGATGTGCGGTGCTAAGGGGCATAGCGTTTCCTTGTGCTCCCTTACTGGATGCTGGCCCCGGTGTGGGCAGGAAGGCTGGGCGCCGGGTGCGGTGGATCGGTATCCGCTGCAACTTTCCACGTCTGACCGTCGAGGGTTACAGTATTTCCACTGGCCTGAAGGGGTGCCGGGGTCACTCTGATGCTGACGAACTCGCCTTCCCGAGGAACGGCCACGCCGAGGCGTTCTGCGATACTTCTATGGCTTTTATAGTCGCCCATGATGAGGATTCCCTTATTCTGTAGCGCGCTCCTTGAACCGCCGTTGCCGCGGACCCGCTTCAGATAGTCCTTCTGCTGGGCAACGGTGCGCACAATGTTGCGGCTGATCCGCCGGTTCTGCACTCGGGAGAACAATTCATTCAGGCGGGCTTGGCCGGAAGCGTGGGCAAAAATATGCCTACGATCTTCCGGGTCTATATGCAGGAGGACGTTCTCAGGGAGAAGAGCGTCCCTCCAGAGCCATCTGATCTCATCTCGATGGGCGGCGCTAATTGTCATCTTGAGATCCCGGTTGTTTCCCCGGTTGAGCCACTCTTCCCTGATGCGGAGCAGTCCAGCGCTCCACCTGGTTTTGTGATCATCTGCCCAGACGAGCAAACACAGGTGGCCAAGCGCCTCAGGCGGGATCATCCAGGAGCCGAACCGTTGTGAATACTTGCAGTCGACGTCGATTCCGGCAATCTGGTAGTCCATAGCGCTTCCATCTTTGAATCGGAACTCGCGCTGGAGATTGATCTCGATGACAGTTCCTGCATGGGTCTTCTCTGTCTTAAATAGACTCTCCCAGTCGTACCGGCCTGTGGCCTCGCCGTTGAGTAGCTGATCGATAGTGTCCCGCAAGACTCGGGCGAAACGACCGCCATCCGGGTCGAGACTAAGGAGTTCGCGGCAAACGATCTCCAGTTCGCTATCGTCGCTCCCGGGAGGGTCTGCTGAGATGTTTGCAGCTGCCGATATGTCGAATAGAGGCGTACCTCCGATGCTCGCATTCACTGCACCTCAACCCCTCCGTGGCACTCGGCGTACGGCTTGCCCGAGGTGCACCAGCAGGGGGACGTGGGGGTCGGGGGCCAGGGGGTGGCTTTGCCGCGGGCTGCGAGGGTGGTGGCGTATTCGGGCAGGAGGGCCGGGGAGGACGGGGAGGTTTTTTCGGACGCCGCGAAGGCCTCGTACGACGGGACGCTCGCCGTGACGATGCCGAGGTTTGTGGTGCCCGAGGCCGCGAGGGCGCGGAGGGAGGCCTCGACGCGGGCGAGGTGGGTCGCGTGGGAGGGGTACTCCGCGGCGAGGGTGGGGTACGACGTGAGGAGCTCGGCCAGTTCGCGCTGGGGCCAGTGCAGGATGGCCACCGGGAACGGGCGGGAGAGAGCGGCGCGGCGGTCGCCCAGTTCGGCGCGCAGGCGGGCGATCTCGGCGCGGAGTTCGGCCGGGTCGTCGGAGCCCAGGGCCCAGATGCGCTTCGGGTCGTGGAGCTCGTCGAGAGGGATCGGGCCGATGTGGCGGGTGTCGGCGACCATGTCCCAGTCGTCGTGCGGGAGCCCGAGGAGGCGGCGGACGCGGTGGCGGCCCGTGAGGAGCGCGGTGGTGGCCGGGGTGAGGGGGGTGTGCTCCGAGGTCAGGAGGGTGGCCGCCTCGGTGAAGCACTCGTGCGAGGCCTCCAGCTCGTCATGGGATTCCAGGGCTTCCGCGATGACCTCCCAGGGCGCCGGGTCCGTCGGGGCGGCGGCGCGGATGCCGGAGATGAGGGCGCGGGCCTCGGCCTCGTGGCCGTACTCCCACAGGTTCGCGGCCTGGAGGGCCTTGATCAGGTGGGGGTTGGCGGGGGACGCGGAGAGGAGTTGGTCGTACAGGGTGCTCGCCCGGTCGCGTGCGTCGGCCAGTTCCAGGTGGGCCGCGGCTTGGAGGAGCAAGGGCTCCTGGTCCTCGGGGTAGCGGGTCGCCGTGCGGATGAGGCGCTCGGCTTCGGCGATGTGCTCAGCAGGCGTATCGGGGCGCATGGATCACACCGTACTGCGGCTGGTCAGTTGAGGGGGGAGGTCTTAAGGTGCCGCCCGTGCGGGATGACGTGGCGGTGGTGGTGCAGGGGCGCGGCCGGCGGGGGCGGGGGGCCGGGCTCGCACGGTTGTTGTGGGTGGGCGCGGAGGTGATCACCACCGTGGGGGTGGTGGTGGCGTTGCT
This sequence comes from Streptomyces sp. NPDC003042, assembly GCF_053591315.1. Taxonomy (NCBI): domain Bacteria; kingdom Bacillati; phylum Actinomycetota; class Actinomycetes; order Kitasatosporales; family Streptomycetaceae; genus Streptomyces; species Streptomyces sp. NPDC003042. The sequence continues at coordinate 18,171 of NZ_JBSFTP010000053.1, read as the reverse complement.
GGTGGTGCACCAGGTGTGGTGGACCAATCGGCAGGCCGTGGCTGCCGCGCAGGAGCAGGTACAAGAGTTGGAGAGGGACTGGGCCGCCGGCGGTGGTTCGCGTGTCGTGGGTGACGAGCCCGTGGTCGTTCCCGAGCCGTCTGCCGGGTCGGAGGTGCCCGCGCCGGTGCCCGCACCGGCTTCCGACGGGCCGCCGGTGTCCGCTCCTGCCGTGAAGCCCAAGCCGAAGCCGGCGCCGCCGGTGCGGGAGGAGGCGTACGCGGTGCTGCGCATCCCGCGGATCGGCGTCGCCGTGCCCGTCGCGCAGGGGATCGACAAGCGGACCGTGCTGGACAAGGGGTATGCCGGGCAGTACCCGGGGACCGCGCGGCCCGGGGCGCAGGGGAACTTCGCGCTGGCCGGGCATCGGAATACGCACGGGGAGCCGTTTCGGTACATCAACCGGCTGCGGGCGGGGGACGAGATCTTCGTCGATGTACGGGGGCGCAGGTATACGTACGTGGTGGGGAAGACGCTGGGCGAGACGACCGAGCGGGACACCGGGGTGATCGCGCCGGTGCCGCGCAGCGTGGTCAGGCCCGAGTACGGGTACAGCGAGGCAGGCGCGTACATCACACTCACCACCTGCACGCCCGAGTACTCCTCGAAGTACCGCTTGGTGGTGTGGGGGACGCTCAGGTCCGAACGCGTTGTCAGTGGGTCCGGTTAATATCGATCGTGAGTACCTGATCTCGTAAGGGAGTTCGGGTCCTTGGGGTGGGAGGGGGTGGGGCGTATGGCATTTCCGTTGTTCTCGCGGGCGTCGCAGCTGCTCGTCGCCCTGCTGCTGCTCGGCGGGTTCCTCGGTCTGATGCTGGGGGAGAACGGGCTGGCCGCCGCCGTGGTCGTCCTGGCTGCCACCGTGGCCATAGGTACGGCTGCGTTGGGCGCACGTCTCGTACGGCCCGTGCCGCCTCACCGAATACGCACCGCCATCCGTGATCGCGAGCGGCGTACCGCCTTCCTGTCGCAGCGTGATCCCGATGCCTCGGGCCGGTCGCGGCCCAGGGCGCCCGGCCGTCTGGTCCTGACGGCCGCGTAGGGGCGCGCAGTACCTCTCGCCTTCTGCTGACTGATCACTGGTGTCGCCCCGCGCGGGTCGTCACGCCGAAATGCACCTTTTCGACGTTTGACGAGACCCCTCGGAGGGCCCGCGTGTCCGTTTTCACTCATCTTGTCGCCGAGCTGGGCCGGCTCCTGGAGCCGGTACTGGCCGAGTCCGCGACCGCTGCCGCGATCGTGCTGTTCACCGTGCTCGTACGGCTCGCCCTGCATCCTCTGAGTCGTGCGGCTTTTCGGGGGGCGACCCCGGTGGCGGGGTGTCTGCCCGTGCTGTTGCAGCTGCCGGTGTTCTTCGTGATGTACCAGGCGTTCTCCTCGTCGAAGGTGGGCGGCGCGGCCAACGAACTGCTGGGGGAGCGGCTGTTCGCCGCGCCCCTCGGTGCCCGCTGGACCGAGGCGCTGGCGGAGGGTGGCCTGTTCGGGGCGCAGGGGCTGGTGTTCCTCGGGCTGTTCGCGGCCATCGGGGTCGTGGCGGCCTGGAGCGCGATGCGGGGACGGCGGGCTGCCGCGCTCGCATCTGTCCTGCCGTCGGCTGCTTCGGGGTCGGCTGCTTCGCGGTCGGCTGCTTCGCCGGCGGCGCCGGTCGGGCTGACCTCCGAGCAGCAGGCGGCTCTGCGCAAGCTGGGCGGCGTACTGCCCCTGCTGTCGTTCGGGACGCTGATCACGGCCGGCGTGGTGCCGCTGGCCGCCGGGCTGTATCTGCTCACCACCACCGCGTGGTCGGTGGCGGAGCGGGTGTGGCTCCAGTACCGCAAGGAGCGGGCGGAGTCGGCGGCGACCGGTGGAGGGGGGCGTTCCAGTCTGTGAACAGGGTCTTGCGGATTGGGTCGACTTCTTGGAGGATCGGCCAATCCTCCGATGGCCGCAACCCATCGGCCGGCCCATCGGCATGCCCTGGGCCGACCACCCACGACCACGGGAGAATGCCCATGAAGCTGCTGCGTGTCGGACCGGTCGGGTCGGAGCGCCCGGCGCTGCTCGACCAGGACGGGACCCTGCGGGACCTGTCCGGCCTGATCACGGATGTGGACGGCGCTCTGCTCGCCGACGACTCCGTGCTGTCCCGGGTACGGGACGCGGCGGCGGCCGGGGAACTCCCGGTCCTGGAAGCGGAAGGGCTGCGCACCGGCGCCCCCGTCGGCCGGATAGGCAAGATCGTGGGCATCGGGCTGAACTACTTCGGCCACGCGGCCGAGATCGGCGCGGAGCCGCCGGCCGAGCCCATCCTCTTCCTCAAGGCGGCGGACACCGTGGTCGGCCCGGACGACACCGTGCTGATCCCGCGCGGCAGCGTGAAGACCGACTGGGAGGCCGAGCTCGGCGTCGTCATCGGCGCCACCGCCCGCTACCTGTCCTCCGCCGAGGAGGGCCTCGCGCACGTCGGCGGGTACCTGCTGGTCAACGACGTATCGGAGCGCGAGTTCCAGATCGAGCGCGGCGGCACCTGGGACAAGGGCAAGAACTGCGAGACCTTCACCCCGCTCGGCCCCTGGCTGCTGACCGCCGACGAGGTCCCCGACCCGCAGGCCCTGAACGTGAAGCTGTGGGTCAACGGCGAGCTCAAGCAGGACGGCAACACCGCCGACCAGATCTTCCCGGTCGGCGAGGTCGTGCGGTACCTGAGCCAGTTCATGACCCTGTACCCGGGCGACGTCATCGTCACCGGCACCCCGGCGGGCGTGGCCATGGGCCAGCCCGAGCCGAAGCCGTACCTGCGGGCCGGTGACGTCGTGGAGCTGGAGATCGAGGGTCTGGGCCGGCAGCGCCAGGAGTTCAAGAGCGCCTGACCGATCCCGTCCCAATCCCCCCGCGGTTCCCGTAGGAGGCCGTCGCGCGTGCGCGGCGGCCTTCGGGCTGTGGTGGGGCTGTGGTCGGGCTGCCGTCAGGGTCCGGCGGGATCGATCTCCACCGTCACCCCGTCGCGGGACGACGTGCGCGCCGCCTCCAGCACGTCCAGGCAGCGCGCCGCCTCGTGCGCGGTGACCGGCGCCGGGCCGCCCGTGCGCAGTGCGGCCGCGACCGCCGCGTAGTACGCGGGGTAAGCGCCCGGCACCGTAGGCACCGGGACACCGCCGCCGGTCAGCGGGGACTCGCCGGAGCCCAGCCTGCCCCACAGGTGCTTCGGCTCCTCGCCCCACGGCTGCCCGTCGGCGCCCGGCCGCAAGCCCTCGCGCAGTGCGGCCTCCTGCGGGTCCAGGCCGTACTTGACGTACCCGGCCCGGGAGCCGAGGACCCGGAAGCGCGGCCCGAGTTGGGCCGCGGTCGCGCTGACGTAGAGGTGCGAGCGGATGCCGTTCGCGTGGGTGAGCGCGATGAAGGTGTCGTCGTCGGCCTCGGCGCCGGGGCGGCGTACGTCGGTCTCCGCGTAGACCCGTACGGCCGGGCCGAACAGCACCAGCGCCTGGTCCACGACGTGGCTGCCGAGGTCGTACAGCAGGCCGCCGATCTCCTCCGGGGCGCCGGACTCGCGCCAGCCGCCCTTGAGGTGCGGACGCCAGCGCTCGAAGCGGGACTCGAAGCGCTGGACCTCCCCGAGTTCGCCGTCCGCGAGGAGCCCGCGCAGGGTGAGGAAGTCGTTGTCCCAGCGGCGGTTCTGGAAGACGGAGAGGAAGGTGCCGGTCCGGTCGGCGAGGGCGGCCAGTTCGCGGGCCTCCGCCGCAGTGCCGGCGAGCGGCTTGTCCACGACGACGGGGATGCCGGCGCTGAGCGCGGCCGTGGCGAGGGGGACGTGGGTCTTGTTGGGGGAGGCGATGACGACGAGGTCCGGGGCGTCCTCCCCCTCCGTGCGGTCCCACAGCTCGGCGGCGGAGGCGGCGATGCGGACGTCCGGGTAGGCCGAGCGGGCCTGGTCCTGCCGACCGGGGTCGGAGGTGACGACCGTGTCGAGGACCAGCCCTTCGGTCGCGGACACGAGCGGGGCGTGGAACACGGAGCCGGCGAGTCCGAAGCCGACGAGGGCGACGCGCAGTGGGGCCGATGGGGAGGCGGAGGGGTTCATGGGAACTACTTTGGCAACAGTGTTGCCTAAGTGCAAGGAGCGTGGACAATGGGCAGGTGAACAGGGGCAATGGGGGCAGCCGGGACAGCCGTGGCGGGGCGAACCTCCCCGCTCTGCGCGGGTACAACGAGGCGTTGCTGCTGGACCTGCTGCGCGTCGCGGGCGCGCCGGGGCTGGGCCGCGCCGAACTCGCCGGCCGTACGGGGCTCACCCCGCAGGCCGTCAGCAAGATCACGGCCCGGCTCGTCGCCGACGGTCTGGTGGCGGAGGCCGGGCGTGGCGCGTCCACCGGCGGCAAGCCGCGCACGCTGCTGCGGCTGGTCCCACAGGCCCGGCACGCGGTGGGGGTGCACCTGGACCGCGACGAGCTGAAGGCCGTACGGGTCGACCTCGCCGGCCGTGTCGTCGCCGGATGGAGCGGCCCGCTCGACTTCGGGGCAGGGCCGGAGCTGGTGGTGGACGCGGTGGTGGGGGCTGTCGTACGGGTCTCCGCGGGCGCGGGCGGGCGCGCGGGCGCGGACGGGCGCGCGGGCGCGGGCGCGGACGGGGAGTCGGGGCCGGAGCCGGGGCCAGGGCCGTCGTTGCTCGGCGTGGGGGTCGCCGCGCCTGGGCCGCTCGACTGGCGGACCGGGGTGCTGGGCCGGGTGACCGGGTTCCCGGACTGGGCGGGATTCCCGTTGCGGGAGGTGCTGGCGGGGCGGCTGGGGCTGCCGGTGGTGCTGGACAAGGACACCAACGCCGGTGTCGCGGCGGGCGGTAAGGGAGACCGGGGAGCCGGCACCTCCGTGTACCTGCACGTCGGGACCGGGCTCGGCGCGGGACTCCGGCTGGACGGCGAGGTGTACCGCGGTGCGCGCTCGGCGGCGGGGGAATTCGGACACCAGGTGCTACGGCTGGACGGGCCGCCGTGCCGGTGCGGGGGGCGGGGCTGCCTGGAGGTGCTGTGCCTGGAGGCGGTGGCCCGTGGGGACCTGCCGCAAGCGGCGCGGATCCTCGGGGAGGGGGCGGCGAACCTGGTCGCGCTGCTCGACGTGGACCGGGTGCTGCTCGGGGGGCGGGTGGTGGCCGCCGCACCGGAGGTCTTCGTGGCCGGGGTCCACGCGGTGCTCGCGGCCCGGACCTTGACGGACGGCGCCCCGCCGACGGTGGCGGTGGCCTCCGGCAGCGTGGCGGAGGGCGCGGCGGAACTGGCGCTGGCCCCGTTCTTCGGCCGAGCCTAGGCCCTGGCCGGGCGGGGTGCGGGTGAGGTCGGCCCCGGCCCCGGCCCCGGTTCCGGCCCCGGTTCTCCGGTCGTCCTACGGCCCAGGCCGTGCGGGTGCGGGTGCGGGGGCCGGTCTTCGGGGGCGCCGGGCCTGGATGCGCGGCAGCCACGGGACGAGCCCTTGCAGGCTGTGTATCCGGCGCAGCGCCAGAGGCGGGCCGCCGACGAAGGGTCCGTCGGAACCTCGCCGCCGGGCGGGGCGTGGACCGGCCCGGACTTGCGCGGCATGCGCAGCGGCGCCCCTCAACCGCCGCGGAACTCGCCGTCCCTGGGGCCTCGTACGTCGCGGGTCCGGCGGCCGGGACCTCCGCCGGAGGGCGCCCCGGGCACGGCCCGCCGCAGGCGTCTCCCAGCACCGTGGGCCGGGGGCTGTTGCTCCCCCCTGCTGGGCGCGGGGGGCCGCCGGATCCCGCGTCCGTGGCCCTGTGTGCCGTGGGGTGAGGCGGCCGGGATGCCTGTCGGAGGTGCGCAGCAGGGGTGCCCCGACGTCGGCCGCGACCAGGGGCTCCCGCCCCGCCGGGCAAGGGGCGGCCCGGCCCTGGCGTCGAGGGGCAGGGGTCCGCGACCCCCTGCGGAGCGGCCGGGGGGAAGCGGCGAGTGCCTCGCCCGCACCCCCGGCCCTGACCCTGGGCGTTTGGCGGCCGTCCCGTCAGCGGCGATATCGTGGGCCATTCAGGCGTAAAGCGGGAGGGGTCGGGCATGGCGCCCGGCGAGGGGTCGCGCGCGCGTGGGAGGGTGCCGGGAGGGCCGGGGTGATTGTCACCTTGTCCGATACTCCGATACTCCGATACTCCGATACCCAGTCCGTCAGTCCGTCCGGCGAGCAGCGAAGGTCTTCCATGCGACTGCGCAAAGCCCTTGCCCTCACCGCCGTCCTGCTCGTCACCGCCGCGCCCACCGCCGCCGCGGACATCGGCACCGGTGGCGGCGCCCGCCCCGCGCCCGCGTTGCCGTCCCGCGTGCAGGCCACCTGCGGCGACGGCAAGAGCACCGCCTTCCCCATCGGGGCGCGGATCCGGGGCGGGCCGGCCGTCTACCGGGTCGGCGGCGGGGCACAGACCTGGCTGCTGGACCTGACCAACACCACCAGCGGCGCGTGCACGGCCGTCCATCCCGTCGTCGTGTTCACGGACACGGCCCGCGCCCTGCGCCCCGCCCACCTCCGGATGGAGTTCGACGCGCCCGGCGGTTCCCTCCCCGTGAGCCTGGAGCGCACCGACCGCGACGAGATCATCGCGGTGTTCGACGGAGGGGACGCCTTCTCCGGGTTCTCCGTCGGCGCGGGCGGCTCGCTCACCGTCAAGGTGCGGCTCGCCTTCTCCCCCGACGCCCCCCTCGGCGAGGTCGTCGTCGACGCCGCCCTCGTCCAGCGCAAGGGCGGCCAGGGGGACAACGGCGACAAGGGCGACGACGGCGACTGGGTCGGCGAAGCCGGCGGTTACCGGTTCACCGTCGAGGGGGCGCAGGAACCGGTCGAGGCCGGCTCGCTCGCGGACACCGGCCCCCGCCCGTGGGCCTACGGCGCCGGCGCCGGAGCGGTCGCCGCCGTCGCCGCCGGTGGTGGGCTGCTGCTGGCGGTCCGGCGCGCCCGCGTCCGGCAGCAGCCCCCGCCCGCGCGCTGATCTCCGTACACCTGGCGCACGTACAGTCCCAGCGTGGAAGAACAGATCCCGCCCCACCGCCCCGGCTCGCCCGTCCGCTCCGGTATCCCCGAGCACGGCCGCATCCCCAAGTACTACGCCGTCAAGGCCCGGATCGCCGACCTCCTCGACGAGCTCGGCGAAGGCGGCCCGCTGCCCACCGAGCGTGATCTCGCCGAGCGGTACGAGGTGTCCCGCGAGACCGTACGACAGGCCCTGCGCGAGCTGTTGCTGGAAGGCAGGCTCCGCCGCTCCGGGCGCGGCACCGTGGTCGCCGGACCCAAGCTGGAGCAGCCCCTGTCCCTCGCCAGCTACACCGAGGGCGTGCGCCGCCAGGGCCGCCGGCCCGGCCGGCATCTCATCGGACTGGAGCAGTTCCCCTGCCCGCCCGAACTCGCCCCGGGCATCGGCGCCGAGGCCGGTGAGCCCGTCTGGCACCTGGAGCGGGTCCTGCTCGCCGACGACGAGCGCGTCGGCCTGGAGAGCACGTACGTCCGGGTCGCCCGCGCGCCCCGCCTCGACGTCGATTTCCAGCCGGACTCCTCCTTCTACGCCTATCTCCGGGACCGCCTCGGCATCCCCTTCGGCGACGCCGACGAGAAGCTGGAGACGGTCCTCGCCACGCCCCGCGAGGCCCTCCTGATCGGTACCCCGCCCGCTCTTCCGATGCTGCTCATCCACCGCTTCTCGCGGGACGGGGAGGGCCTGCCCCTGGAGCGGGTGCGTTCGCTCTACCGTGGCGACCGGTTCAGCTTCACGACCCACCTGCGGCCCAAATAGTCCCGAAAAGGGTCCCGAGAAGTCCGGCGTGGAACCGGTGCCGACCCGGTACTGGCCGCCCTTGGCATCACAGAATGGTAACGGGTCTAGTCCAAGCGTCGAGGACTGTTCACCGCGACGTCCCCGGGCCGACCCTCCCGGGACACCGGTCCCCACCACCTTGAACGGCATGAGAGTCATAGTCGTCGGAGGCGGCGTGGTCGGCACCATGCACGCCTGGCAGGCAGTCGAACGCGGCCACGAGGTCGTCCAGATCGAGCGCGAGGCCGAGGCACGCGGCGCGTCACTGCGCAATTTCGGCCAGATCTGGGTCAGCGGACGGGCCGGTGGTGAGGAACTGGACACCGCCCTGCGCGCCCGCGAGCTCTGGGAGCGGATCGGCGCGCGGGTGCCCGGCCTGGGCTTTCGCGCCATCGGATCCCTCACCCCCGTACGGGGCGCCCGCGAACACGCGGTCGCCGAGGCGGCCTTGGCCCGCCCCGACGCCGCCGCCCGCGGCTACGAGCTGCTCACCCCCGCCGAGGCGCGCACGCTCAACCCGGCCCTGCGCGGCGACTTCGACGCCGCCCTGTGGTGCGAGCGGGACGCGGCCGTCGAGCCGCGCACCGCGCAGCTCCACCTGCGCGCCGCCCTCGCCGCCTCCGGCCGCTACACCTTCCTCCCCGGCCGCGAGGTCCGCGAGGTCGTCGGGGCCGGCGCCGTCCGCGACGACCACGGCGACGTGCACCGCGGCGACGCCGTCGTCCTCGCCACCGGCGCCTGGCTGTCCGGCCTGGTGCGCGAACTGGTCCCCGATCTGCCCGTGCGCCGCGTCCGGCTCCAGATGATGCAGACCGCCCCGCTCGGTGAGCCGCTGACCACCTCGGTCGCCGACGCCGACAGCTTCCGCTACTACCCCGCCTACACCTCCGCCGCCCTCGACGCGCTCAACGCCGAGCGGCAGCAGGCCCCCGTCGCCGCCGCGCACAGGATGCAGCTGCTGATGGTCCAGCGGCAGGACGGCGGACTGACCATCGGCGACACCCACGAGTACGAGCACCCGTTCGCGTTCGACACCCTCGAAGACCCCTACGAGCACCTCACCGAGGTGGTCGAGTCCTTCCTGGGCCGCCCGCTGCCGAAGATCAGGCACCGCTGGGCGGGCGTGTACGCGCAGTGCACCGACACCACCCGCGTCGTCCACCGCCAGCAGGTGGGCGACGGCGTCTGGCTGGTGACCGGGCCCGGCGGGCGCGGCATGACCTGCTCGCCCGCCATAGCCGAGACCACCGCGAACGAACTGGGCTGGTAAGTCAGATGACCGACACGCACAACGACAAAGACAACGGCAACGACCTCAAGCGGCTGATCGTCCTCGACATGGCCGGCACCACCGTCGCCGACGGCGGCCTCGTCGAGCGCGCCTTCGAGCGCGCCGCCGAACGCCTCGGCGCCCCGCCGGGCACCGCCGACCACACCGCCAAGCTCCGTTACGTCCGCGACACCATGGGCGAGTCGAAGATCTCCGTCTTCCGCCACCTCTTCGGTACGGAAGACCTCGCCCAGCGCGCCAACTCCGCCTTCGAGGAGGCGTACGGGGACCTCGTCGGCGGCGGCCTCGTCGCCCCGCTCCCCGGCGCCCGCGCGACGATCGAGGAGCTCCGTGCCGACGGCCACACCGTCGCCCTGACCACCGGCTTCGCCCGCGTCACCCAGGACGCCATCCTCGACGCCCTCGGCTGGCACGGCCTGGCCGACCTCGCCCTGTGCCCCGCCGACGCGGGCGGCCGCGGCCGACCGTACCCGGACATGGTGCTGACCGCGTTCCTGCGCACCGGCGCCGTGGCCGACGTACGCCGGATCGTCGTCGCCGGCGACACGGCGTACGACATGCTCAGCGGGCGGCGCGCCGGAGCGGGCCTCGTGGCCGGCGTCCTCACCGGCGCGCACGACCGCGCGACGCTGACGGAACACGGCGCGACCCACGTCCTCGGATCGATCGCCGAACTCCCCGCGCTCCTGGCGGAGTCGGCATGAGCGGCATCCGTTTCGACGGGGTCAGCGTCGCCTACGACGGGCACACCGTCCTGGACTCCCTCGACCTGACCGTCGAGCCGGGCGAGGTCATGGCGCTCCTCGGCCCCTCCGGTTCGGGCAAGACCACGGCGCTGCGCGCGGTCGCCGGTTTCGTCCGGCCGGTCAGGGGCCGGGTGCTGATCGGCGGGCGGGACGTCACCGCGCTGCCGCCGCACAAGCGGGGCATCGGGATGGTCGTCCAGCAGTACGCGCTGTTCCCGCACATGCGGGTCGAGGCCAATGTCGCATTCGGTCTGAAGGCCCGGAAAACGCCCAAGGCCGAGATCCCCGCCCGGGTCGCCGAGGCCCTGGAACTCACCGGGATGGCCGCCTACGCCGTCCGCTACCCGCGCGAACTCTCCGGCGGACAGCAGCAGCGCGTGGCCATCGCCCGCGCGCTCGCCATCCGCCCCGGCGTTCTCCTGCTGGACGAGCCCCTGTCCGCCCTCGACGCGCAACTGCGCTCCGGGATGCTGGCTGAACTCGCCCGGCTGCACCGCGAACTGCCCGACGTGTCCCTCCTCTACGTCACCCACGACCAGGTCGAGGCCCTCACCCTGGCCGACCGGATCGCCGTCATGGACCAGGCCCGGCTCCAGGACTGCGGCACCCCGCAGCAGCTGTACCGGGCGCCGCGCACCGAGTTCACCGCCTCCTTCGTCGGCAACGCCAACCTGCTCCCGGTGACGGTCGCCGACGGCGGCGCGGTGTTCGAGGGGCGGGCGCTGGAGCTGGACCGCGGCCGCGCGGCGCCGGGCGCCCGCGCCACCCTGTGCGTACGGCCGCACCTGCTCGGGCTCGGCGAGGGACCGAACCCGCTGCGCGGCAGGATCACCGAGGTGCAGTGGCGGGGCTCGACGCACCGGCTCTACGTCGATGTCGTCGGCCACCGCGTGAAGGCGGACCTGCCGGAGCTACGGGAGACCCCGGCGCTGGGGGACGAGGTGACCCTGCACTTCGAACCGCGGGACGCCGTGCTGCTGGCCGCAGGGGTGTCGGATGCCTGAGGCCCCCCACCGTCCGGCCCCGGCCCCGGCCCCGGCCCCGGCCGAACCGGCCGCGCCGACGGTCGCCGTCCCGGCCGAACCGGCCGAACCGGCCGCCGCCGGGGGCCGACCGCCCCGTACGGATCCGTCCCAGCCGGCCGGCGCCGCCCGCGCGGCCCCGTCCCGCCCTGCCGCCGGCTCGGCGTCCGCCACGGGCGAGGCCACCCCGTCCCGCCCCGCCGCGGCACCCGCGTCCGGCACGGCCGAGGCCGCATCGGGCTCGGCCGAGACCCCGCAGGGTCGAAGGGATGCCGGTCCCGGCGGGCCGGAAGGGACGTCGTACGCCCCGGGGCACCCGGCCGGTGTCGAGTCCGCCGATATCGACGCCCCTGGGCCGACCCCCGGCCTCGTGGCCCGACCGGTCGAAGCGACCGCCGCCGCCGAAGCGACCCCGCAGAGGCCCCGTACGTTGCCGCGGAGCCTATGGGCCTGGCCGCCCGTCGCCGTGCTGGCACTCGTCTTCCTCTACCCCCTCGCCCTGGTCGTCCAGCAGTCCCTGACCCCCGACAACGGCGGCGGCGCCTTCGACGCGTACGCCTCCGTCTTCGGCTCGGCCGCCTTCCGCGAAGCGCTCGTCACCACCGTCTGGCTGGCCGTCGGCGCCACCGCCGGCTGTCTCGTCCTCGGCTTCGCGCTCGCGCTGGTCATCGCCTTCGTCCCCTTCCCCGGCTCCCGCGCGGTCTCCCGGTTCATCGACGTCTTCCTCTCCTTCCCCTCCTTCCTCATCACCCTCGCCCTCCTCTTCCTCTACGGCACCGTCGGCATGGCCAACGGCCTCTGGACCGACCTGAGCGGCGCCGCCGACGGGCCCTTCCACTTCCTCGCCACCCCCTGGGGCGTTCTGCTCGCGGAGATCACGTACTTCACGCCCTTCGTGATGCGCCCGCTGCTCGCCGCCTTCTCGCAGGTGGACACCGCCCAGCTCGAAGCGGCGGCCGGCCTCGGCGCCCGCCCCGCCCGGATCATCCGCCGGGTGATCCTCCCCGAGGCGCTCCCGGCGCTCGCCGCGGGCGGCAGCCTCGTCCTCGTCATGTGCCTCAACGAGTTCGGGATCGTCCTGTTCACCGGAGCCAAGGACGTCACGACCCTCCCGATGCTCATCTACGGCAAGGCGATCCTCGAATCCGACTACGCCGCGGCCTGCGTGGTCGCCGTCGTCAACATCGTCATCTCCGTCGGCCTGTTCGGCCTCTACCGGGTGGTGGGCAAGCGTGCTGGTGCATAGCAGGAGCGGCCGCTGGGCCGCCTGGGGCCTGTTCGGCCTCCTCTTCCTGCCCCTCTTCGCCCTGCCCCTCCTCGTGGTGGTGGCCGCCTCCTTCTCCACCCACTGGTCCGGTGCCTTGCCCTCCGGACCGACCACCGAGAACTACGCCGCCGCCGTGCGCGGCGAATCCCTCCAGGCGCTGACGACCTCCCTGGTCACCGCCCTGACCGCCAGCCTGCTCGCACTCACCGTCGGCACCTGGGCCGCGCTGGCCGCCGCCGGGCTGAGGAAGACCGGGAAGCGGGCTCTGGACGCCCTGTTCATGCTGCCGGTCGCCGTGCCGTCCGTGGTCGTCGGCCTCGCCGTGCTCGTCGCCTTCAGCCGGCCGCCCGTGCTGCTCAACGGCACCGGCTCCATCGTCGTCCTGGCGCACACGATCCTGGTCACGGCGTTCGCCTACCAGTCGGTCTCGGCCGCGATCGTACGACTCGACCCCGCCTACGAGCAGGCCGCGGCCTCGCTCGGCGCCCGCCCCGCGTACGTCCTGTGGCGGGTCAGGCTGCCGCTCCTGCTGCCGTCCCTCTCGGCGGCGGCCGGGCTCTGCTTCGCCCTGTCCATGGGCGAGCTGAGCGCCACGATGATGCTCTACCCGCCGGACTGGATGCCCCTGCCCGTCCGCGTCTTCACCGCCACCGACCGCGGCTCGCTCTTCACCGGCTCCGCCGTCGCCGTGGTCCTGATGGCCACGACCCTGCTGGTGCTGCTGGCCGTCTCGCGCGTCCGCACCAGAGCCTCGTACCGCTGATCACCCCGACTCGCTTTCCCCGTAAGGAAGATCCATGCCCATGCCCAGACTGTGCCTGCCCAGACTGTGCCTGCCCGGAATCGCCGCCGTCACCGGCAGTCTCGCCCTCGCCGCCTCCCTCACCGCCTGCGGCGGATCCGCCACCTCCGCCGACTCCGAGGGCGGGGAGAAGGTCGTCACGGTCTACAGCGCCGACGGCCTCAAGGGCGAGAAGGGCGACGGCTGGTACGACAAGGTCTTCGCCGACTTCACCAAGAAGACCGGCATCGAGGTCAAGTACGTCGAAGGCGGCTCCGGCGAGATGGTGCAGCGTGCCGTCCGCGAGAAGACCAACACCCAGGCCGACGTACTGATCACCCTGCCGCCCTTCATCCAGCAGGCCGACGGCAAGGGCCTGCTCCAGGCGTACAAGCCGCAGGGCTCCGACAAGGTCAACGGGGCCGACAAGGCCGCCGACGGCAAGTGGACCTCCGTCGTCAACAACTACTTCGGCTTCGTCTACAACAAGAAGGAGCTCACCGAGGCCCCCAGGACCTGGGAGGAACTGCTCGACGCCAGGTACAAGGGCAAACTCCAGTACTCCACCCCGGGCGTCGCGGGCGACGGCACGGCCGTCCTGATCAAGTCGATGCACGACTTCGGCGGCAAGGAGCCGGCGATGGAGTACCTGAAGAAGCTCCAGGCCAACAACGTCGGCCCGTCCTCCTCCACCAGCAAGCTCGCGCCGAAGACCGACAAGGGCGAACTGCTCGTCGCCAACGGCGACGTCCAGATGAACTTCGCACAGTCCAAGTCCATGCCGAACCTGGGCATCTGGTTCCCCGCCAGGGAAGGCGGCAAGCCCACCACCTTCGCCCTCCCGTACGCGGCCGGCCTGATGGACAAGGCCCCACACACCGAGAACGGCAGGAAGCTCCTCGACCACCTGCTCGGCGAAGAGGCCCAGAAGCTGGTCAGCGAGGTCGGCGGCGGCTTCCCCGCCCGCGCGGACATCAAGCCGACCGACGCCAACGCCGTCGAACTCACCAGGATCATGGGCGGTGTCGAGGTCTTCGAGCCGAACTGGGACGACATCGACGAGAACCTCACCGCCTACGTCGACGCGTGGAAGTCGGCGACCGGAAGCTGACCGGTTACTTCCTGGCCACCCACGGCCGGGAGAGTGACGCTTACGTAACAGGTATGGACCCCGAGGACCGCACCTCCGGCCCGTGCCCGGCCCCGCCGATCACCCGCATCACCCGCACTTCCCCCCTGCCTGCCCACTTGCTCCTGGAGGAGTACGTGTCTCCTGTCCTGCGCGGACGCACCCTCGCCGTGGCCACCACCGCCACGGCCCTGCTCGCCACCGCCCTCGGCACCGCCACCGCCGAGGAGGCCCCCGGTGCAAGCACCGGCTCCACTGGAGCGGCTGCCGCCGCGCCCCTGGTTGCCGACAAGGTCCTCGTCATCGGCCTCGACGGTGTGGTCCTCGACCGGCTCAAGGCCGCCAACGCCCCCCACCTCAACGGCCTGATGGCCCAGGGCCTGACCGCCCACAGCACGCTCTACGCCAACCCGATGGGGGCCACCTCCTCCGGCCCCGGCTGGTCCACCATCGCCACCGGCGTCTGGCCCGACAAGCACGGGGTGCGGGACAACTCCTTCACCGGCAAGAACTACACCGCCTACCCGGACTTCCTCACCCGCGTCGAGAACGCCAAGCCGGCGCTCAACACCTACGCGGCCGCCGACTGGGAGCCCATCACCTCCACCGACCAGAACGGCCCGATCTTCTCGGCCAAGGTCGACAAGCGCCTCTCCCTCAAGGGCGACCGCGACGGCTACGGCAGCGAGGACCCGAAGATCGCCGCCGCGGCCTCCGCCGAACTCCAGGGCCAGAACCCGGACGCCGCCTTCGTGTACTTCGGCGAGGTCGACCACGCCGGACACACCTCCGGCGCCGCGAGCCAGGAATACCTGAACGCCATCGCCCGCGTGGACACCCTGGTCGGCAAGCTGCTCACCGCCGTACAGAACCGCCCCGCCTACGCCCAGGAGAACTGGAAGATCCTGGTCACCACCGACCACGGCCACACCGCCACCGGCGGCCACGGCGGTTCCAGCATCGCGGAGCGCGGCACCTTCGTCATCGCCAAGGGCGCCGGGATTCCGGCCGGTTCGGTACGCGACGACGTACGGCTGACCGACGTCGCCGCGACCGCGCTCGCGCACGTCGGCGTCCCCGCCGCCGGGCTGGACGGCGCAGCGCTGAACACCCCCGACAACGACCCCTTCGACGCGCTGCGCCCCAGCCTCCAGGCCCGCGTGGACGAGACGGGCATCCCGGCGGGCACCAAGGGCTTCACCCACACCCCGCCCGCGGGCTGGGCCGTGGACAACTCCAGGATGGGCACGGGCGGCGTCACCGAGTGGGCCGGTTGGGCCTTCGCCACCGACGAGTTCTGGAGTCAGGCGCAGCGCGACCAGTGGCGCGAGCTGAACGTCCGCTCCCGTGACGTGTTCGCGGTCGCCGACTCCGACGAGTGGGACGACAAGAGCCACACCGGATCCTTCGACTCCACCTTGATCACTCCCAAGTGGCCGGTGACCGGCGGCACCACGCGCACCCTCGCCTTCCAGACGCACTACCGCCACGAGGCCGGGCAGAGCGCCCAGGTCCTCGTCTCCTACAACGGCGGGGCCCCCGTCGTCGTCAAGAACTACACCGCCGACGCGGTCGCCAGGGCCGAATCCCTGACCCTCCAGGTTCCCGCCGGCGCCACCGACGTCCAGGTCCGATTCCGCTACAGCGGGAGCAACAACTGGTACTGGACGGTCGACAACGTGACGCTCGGCTGACCTCCCCGCGGTCCGGTTGTCCGGGCCGTGGACGCACCCCGCGTCCGCGGCCCCGCACGACTAGGGTGGTTCAGACCAGAGGCCCCCGTGGTCAGAGGCCCCGCAGAGCGGAGAACAATCCCGTGGCAGAGCGCAAGCCGATCGAATCCTGGCTCACCGACATGGACGGCGTCCTCATCCACGAGGGCACCCCGATCCCCGGAGCGGATGCCTTCATCAAGCGGCTGCGCGAGTCCGGCAAGCCCTTCCTGGTGCTGACCAACAACTCCATCTACACCCCGCGCGACCTCCAGGCCCGGCTCAGCCGGATGGGGCTCGCCGTGCCCGTCGAGAACATCTGGACCTCCGCGCTCGCCACGGCGAAGTTCCTCGACGACCAGCGTCCGGGCGGCACGGCCTACGTCATCGGCGAAGCGGGCCTGACCACGGCCCTGCACGACATCGGCTACATCCTGACCGACCACGAGCCCGACTACGTGGTCCTGGGCGAGACCCGTACGTACAGCTTCGAGGCCATGACCAAGGCCGTCCGCCTGATCAACAACGGCGCGCGCTTCATCTGCACCAACCCCGACGAGACCGGCCCCTCCGCCGAGGGCCCGCTGCCGGCCACGGGCGCCGTCGCCGCGCTGATCACCAAGGCGACCGGCAAGAAGCCGTACTTCGCCGGCAAGCCCAACCCGCTGATGATGCGTACGGGCCTGAACGCCATCGGCGCGCACTCCGAGAGCAGCGCGATGATCGGCGACCGGATGGACACCGACGTCCTGGCCGGTCTGGAGGCGGGGATGCAGACCTTCCTGGTGCTGACCGGGCTGACCTCGGTCGAGGACACCGAGAAGTTCCCGTACCGCCCGACCAAGACGGTCGACTCCATCGCCGATCTGGTGGATCTCGTCTGACGCGGCCCGACGCGGTCTGACGCGGTCTGACACGTACGGGCCAAGAGAGCGCCGCTCCGGATGCGGAGCGGCGTACCGCGCGTGAGTCTCCTTGTTGAGGAGGTTCACCATGCGCAGTCCACTGATCGCTGTCCGTGCCGCAGGGGTGGCCGTCGCCCTGACGGCATGCTCCGCGGTGACCGCCCCCGCCGCCGTCGGACACGAGTGGGACCGGGACCGGCCGGGTGTCACGGCGGACCCGAACCCCGCCGAGCCCGGAGCCCAGGTCAAGCTGCGCGTCCACGGCTGTGAGGGGCACCGGGGGGTGGCCCTCTCGCACGTGTTCGTGTCGGAGGCCCACCTGTTCCCCGGCCATGACGACCGCCGGACGCTCCGCGGCGATGCGATGATCAGCTCGCACGCCCGGCCCGGCTGGCACGAGATCAAGGTGAAGTGCGGCGGCCGCGACGGCAGCGTGCGCGGCTCGATCGAGATCCGCCACCGCGAGCACCACCGCCCCCACCCCCACCACTCGCCCGTCTGGCCGGTCCACGCGGGCGGCGGCGGCATGGCCGCGGAACTCGCCGACACCGGCAAGCCGACCCCGGCCCCGGCTGCGGCCACGGCCGCGAAGAAGACCGAAGGCGACGACGGCCCCGGCATGCCGCACACCGTGATCGGCGCCGTCCTCGCCGCCGCGGCGGTCCTGGCGGCCGCCGGCCGGGCCCTGACCCTGCGCCGTCGCCGCAGCGGCGAATGAGCGAGGCGAGGGCCCGCGGCGGCAACCGGCTGCTGACCTTCGCCGCCTGGTCGGTACTGGTGCTGGGCCTGTGGCTGTGGGGCAAGGAGATCACCGGGGTCCCGGACGGTGCGCTCGCCGGACAGCCCGGCGGCCCGGTGGGCGCGGGGCTGCCTCCCGCGCACGCCCCGCTGTCGGCGGCGGTGCCCGCGCGGGTCGACGTACCGTCCATAGGCGTCCAGGCCCCGGTGATTTCCCGGGGCCTGGACCGCGACGGGGCGATCGATCCGCCGCCGTACGCGCTCCCGGGCACCGTCGGCTGGTGGGGGGCGGGAGCCGCGCCGGGCGCGACCGGGACCGCACTGATGGTGGGCCATGTGGACACCCGGTCCAAGCCCGCCGTGTTCTTCGGCCTCGGTTCCACCCGGCCGGGGGACAAGATCCGGGTGGCGCGGGCGGACGGGTCGGTCGCCGAGTTCACGATCGAGGACGTACGGACCTACGAGCGCGCCGGTTTCGACCCCCACCAGGCGTACGGGCCCCGGGTCAAGGGCCGGGCCGAACTGAGGCTGGTGACCTGCGGCGGCACCTACGACAAGGCGACCAAGCGGTACTCGGCGAATGTGGTGGTCTCCGCGTACCTGACGGGAGCGGGATTCCGGCCGTCGGGCACGGCGGCGTGACGTGTGACACGTGAGGCATGACGAAGAAGCCCCTCACAGCTTTCGCTGTGAGGGGCTTCTTTCGTCTGTGCGCCGCCAGGGACTCGAACCCCGGACCCGCTGATTAAGAGTCAGCTGCTCTAACCAACTGAGCTAGC